>JBLFXD010000021.1:0-19410 GCA_047611045.1 Planctomycetaceae bacterium
CTTATCTCCATCCTCAACGTCATGATCAGAGAACAAGAATCCTGGAACGAAAACTACAATAACGCTTGAAAATCAAGACAGTCGCTACGAATAACTCACAGCTTCGTCGTGTTACCAGTGGGAAGGTATTTCGGACACATTTTTCAGTCACGAAAGACTGCGATGCTGGCGGTGTAACCGTGGATGTAATTTTTTCCGCCGACGGGTCCAAGTTCTCCTTGAGCGAAGAAGCCGGTCAGGGGGACCGTGTTGAGCCTCTTCTGAATCGAGCCGGCGTCGTGGTTCGCGCCGGGGAAAAGCCGAGTGCCTCGTCCGTTGCAGCTGAACAGGAGCGCCGCTCCGGGTGAGACTTCGGAACTTTCGACAGACCTCGTCAACAACGCATGCAGTTCTTCGTGAGCGGTTTGTGCATCCCGGACGTGAAACCGGACGGTCTGGCCAACTCGGACTCGGTTGCCGATCGCGACCGCGCCGGATTCTTTGTCGACGCCGACCACGTTTGAGATGAGGAAATCGCCCATCTCGAACTTCTCCTGGTACTCGTTCATGACGATCCCCAGGTGCGGACCTTGTTGGACGAGTTCCTGATCGCGTTCGGAAAGATCGACGAAAACTTCCTGCAGACGCTCCATCGCCGGCTTGCCGCCGAGTTCCTGAACGAGGTTGTCTTCCGTTTTCGTGACGATGAAATTCTGCCCGACCGGTCGACAACCTTGAGAAACAACAGACTCAATCTGCGGCCCGCCCTGGACCATGACGCCGACTCCTCCGAAACCGACGTGTTCGCCGTTGAAGAACAAAGCGTTCTCGCCGGGACCGCGACCGCCGCTGGCCATGCCGCCGATCAATGGAACTCCGGGGAGGTCCGTGCCTACTCGTTCGATAATTGGCTCGATGGCTGTTGAAAATGGCTCGCCCAGCAGGAAGACCGCTCGCACGTCGTCCTGTGGAGATTCAAATTCGGGCGGCCAGCCGGACGAGACGATGCCGTCCGGAGTTCGTTCAAACTCCAGATGAAATGGCAGCAGGTTGGCACCGGGCAAGACGGCCGACCACAGACTCAGTGCCGGTTCGTTTTCAATTTCGAGCTCTCCGCCAGCCACGGATTCAGCAGCGCAACCGAGCAGGACTTTTGACTTCAATCGCTGCTGAATTTTCTCGGCGAGTTCGTCGAACGCACCTCGGTGGTGATGAGAAACGAAGACGAAAGACAGGTCCGGAGTTTCACCGTTGAGTTGTTCGAGAACTTCTGAGCAGACAGATTCAATGGCGTCGGCGGTGGGTCCAAGTTGCGAGAGGCTCGCGGCATAAGGCATAAAAAACCGTTCGTAGTCTATGTGTTTTGAAGTTAAGAAATCACAAAACAGCGGCTCGATGAAAACAGCAGCACCGTGAATCGTGTCGACTGCCGAATCAGGAGCTTGCGAAACATTCACGCGTCGACGTTGCCGACATGGGCATGGTCGCGGAGATGGTTTTCGCAATAGCACAAAGCACCTTCGCACTTGCTGCAGTATCGGAATTCGATCTTCGGATCGGACTTGTCGGTGACTCCGCAAACAGTGCATTCATGCTTTGGTTTCTTCGCGTCAGCGGCAACCTGAGCCTTATGCTGAATGCGGCGGCCCTTTGATCGGACTCGTTGGATGATGTCGCGGCCGAAGAACAGAAGGAAGTTGGCAACGCCAGCAAGAACAAAAAGTCGGATAAAGTTGGGGCCTTTAATGAATTGGTAGATGTTCACGATCCATGTCAGCGCGGCGAGCCACTTTGCCTTCACAGGCAAGACAAACCAGATGCGAATGACGAACTCGGGATACAGCCATGCGAATGCGAGGAAGACTGACGAGAAGATGAATACATTTCGAGCAGGAACGAGAGGGAAGACGAAGGACACTGCGATAGTGATTAGAAGTCCTGACAGCAGGTAGGTGTTGTATTTAAACGTGCCCCAAGTTTTTTCCATGACTGTGCCAACAAAATGAAAAAACATCATGGCGATCGCAAACCAGAACAGATTGAAGTGAACTGGCATGAAGATGAACGTAAGCAATCGCCAGACTTCTCCCTCAAGAACCTTGTCCGGAATCAGCACAAGGGGTTCGAGGAATGCGATATCTCGGCGGCACTGCAAGAACGAGATCACTTGGCCGATGATGATCAGCAAAGTGAGATTCGGAACGGCGTAGCGTCGGAATTTCCGTTCCAGACGGTCCAGCAGTCGCATGGTTGAGCCTTGTTCTCAGACAGTTTTCAGTCGACCGTCAACAGTCGCAGTTCTTTAGGCAGCGGAAAGCTGACGTGCTCTTCCCGGACGACGATGCTTTCAACTTCTGCGCCGTACTTTTCGACCAGAGAGTCGACGCACTCCTGCACGACGACTTCGGGAGCGCTGGCCCCCGCCGAGATCAGCACTGTGTCATCTGCCGATAACGCGTCGTCGGGCAGCTCGTGAATTCCGTCGATCAGAAACGCCTTCGCGCCGCGCGACGCTCCCAGTTCCATCAGCCGGCGGCTGTTCGAACTATTTTGACTGCCGAGTACGATGACGGCGTCTGCGTTGGTGGCCAGCGTGTCGATGGCTTCCTGCCGGTTGGTCGTCGCGTAGCAGATGTCGTCTTTCGGCGGGCAATGGATATTCGGGAACCGTTGACGAAGTCTCGCGATGATGGCTTCAGCTTCTGAAACGCTCAGCGTCGTCTGAGTCAGGTAAGCGATCTTCGCGTCGTCGGCGAATGGCAACTCGTCGACGGCTTCGGGAGTTTCGACCAGCGTGATGCTTTCCGGAGCTTCGCCCATCGTGCCGATGACTTCGTCGTGACCTTCGTGACCGATGAGCACGATGTTGTAGCCTTCTTTGGCGTACTTAATCGCTTCGAGATGCACCTTCGTGACCAGCGGGCAGGTGGCGTCAATGGTGTGCAGCTTTCGGTCGCGTGATTGCTGGCGGATCTCTGGCGAGACTCCATGAGCGCTGAAAAGCAGGATCGATCCTTCAGGCACTTCTTCAATCGAGTCAACAAACGAAACGCCCTGCCGAGTGAATCGATCGACGACGTACCGGTTGTGGACAATTTCGTGGTACACGTAGATGTTCGTGCCGAAACGCTTGATCGTCTCGTCCAGGCACTCGATCGCCATGTTGACGCCGGCACAGAATCCGCGAGGGTTGGCTAGGAGAATCTTCATGATCGTGTCGCCTTATTCCCTGGGCTTATCGTCTTGAGCAGCTTCCGGCTTGATGCGGGTCGCGTAAAAGCCAAGCTTCCGATTGGCCATCACCATGAAGCCAGCCATCGCCGATTTGTCTTTGGTCCACAAAAATGCGTCAATGGTTTGCGACGCGTTTGCCAGTTCGATGTTCAGCTTGGCATTGTGAGGCAACGCGGCGATCTTGCCTGATATCTCGTAGACGCTTTTCGTCTCGTCCGAGATAAACCGACCGAAGATTCGTCGTTCTTCCACGTCGAGTTCCCACACGCCTTCCCAGCGACCGTCAATTCGCACCTTCCACGACCCGGCAAAGTCGGTCGGAATCACGCCTGTGTGAGAAGTCGGATCGGGGCGTTCGTTGGGATCGGGTTCCGGAGTCGCCGGGCCGTTTAGGGCATACAATTTTGATTTCGCGGCCGGTTTGAGAATTCCGTCACCGACGCAAAGGATGTCTTCCCCCTGCCCGGCCGGCACGACCTGACCGATATCGAAGTTAAAACCAAAACCTGGAAACAACATGACGTCCTTACCTGCGGCGGTCGTGAGCGTCTGCCGGTCTCCGCGGTAATTCACAAAGCGTTCGATCAAGACGACAGGAACGCGTTCTCCGTCGGTGCCTTTGCGGAATCCCCACGTGACCAGCGCCTTCGTCCAGTTGTCATCGTCGGTGTGAACGACGATGCACGGCGAGCCAATGCCGCGGCCAATCGACTTCAGCGAGAGCGAATCCCGCATCGCCAGCGACTCGAGCGGCTTTGCGTCAACGGTCGCCCGCCTCATCCAGTACGCGGTGTGATCTTCGAAAACGTCGGCGTTCGCGGTCGAAGTCGCCGCGCAAGAGATCATGCCGACGATGATGGACATCGGGAGCCGACAACCGGTCAGACAATACATTGGAGAATTCCTCGAAATCGGAAGAGTGCAGCAGGAATGCTAGCAAACGAACCACGGCTTCACGACGGCACCGAATTCCAAGGTCAGAACCGCCGCCCCTTCAGGAATCCAACAGCCAGGTGGTCGAGGTTCTTCGATGATTTATTCCGCCGCCCGCTTGAAATTCCTGCACCTTTGCCGGCCATCGGTCGATCGTCTTAAGTGACACCGACGGAATCTCCCGCCGGACACTGCGGAAAACGCCCGGAAAGCTGACGAAGAAATCGCCATATTGACACATTTTCCGAGCTGGTCGTAAATTTCCGCATCACACATCACCCTGTCGCGAATGGAGTCGCTGATGGCCGGGGTTAATCCGTTATCCTCAACCACACCTGAACCTGTCCCGTTTATCGATCTGAAAGCACAGTTTCAGACGATTCGGCCCGAAATAAACGCCGCCGTCGAGCAGGTTTTCGAGAATCAGGCGTTCGTCCTTGGGGACGAAGTCGCCGAACTTGAATTCGAAATCGCCGAGTATTGCGATTCTCGAGACGCCATCGGATGCGCGTCGGGATCGGATGCGCTGCTGCTTTCGTTGCTCGGCATGGATATCGGCCCGGGCGACGAAGTCATCACGTCGCCGTTCACCTTCTTCGCGACGGCGGGAGCGATCTGCCGAACCGGGGCGACTCCCGTTTTCGTCGACATCCTGCCAGACACGTACAACATCGATCCGGCGGCCATCGAAGCGGCGATCACTCCGAAAACACGAGCGATCATGCCTGTGCATATTTTCGGACAGTGCGCCGACATGGACCCAATCTGGCGGCTGTCATTTAAACACAACCTCTTCGTGTTCGAAGACGCCTGCCAGGCCATCGGAGCCACGTACAACGGCCGCCGATCCGGAGTTCTGGGCAGAACAGGCAGTTTCAGCTTCTTCCCGACGAAGAACCTGGGAGCAGCTGGCGACGGCGGAATCATCACCACCGATGACTCTGTGCTCGCTGGAAAAATACGCAGACTGCGAGTTCACGGCGACCTCGGCGGATACACCCACAAAGAAATGGGCTTCAACAGCCGACTCGATGCTCTGCAGGCGGCTGTCCTCCGAGTCAAACTTCGCCACCTCGAAAAGTGGACCGAAGGTCGCATCGCCAACGCCGCTCGCTACACAGAACTGTGCGAGGCACAGAAACTCACCGACCGCATCGACCTGCCTGTCGCCAGACCGGACCGTCGACACGTTTATAACCAGTTCACAATCCGAGTCGGCGAAGGCCGCCGCGACGAAGTTCAAAAATCGATGCGTGAGCAACAGGTCGGAGCAGCAATCTACTACCCGACGCCGCTGCACCTGCAGGAATGCTTCGCCGGACTCGGCTACAAACAGGGCCAGCTCCCCGAAGCCGAACGAGCGTCAGCCGAAGTCCTGTCGCTACCCATCTTCGCCGAGCTGACCGACGCTCAGCAGGACCGAGTCGTCGAGGGACTGTCAACAGCCCTCAACGCCGGAAACCCCGCCACCGTCGCCTACCCATTCGGTTTGCCTGATTCGAAAGCGGCGTAGACCGAACCGGATCAAACGGGAAATCCGATTTCCAACTTCGTCATTCCCGCGCAGGCGGGAAACCAGAATTCCACGAACAACTGGTTTCCCGCCTTCGCGGGAATGACGAAAGACCGGGTGGCCCGACCGCTTGCGGTTGAGTGCCGCAGGCACTGGATGCCTCATCTTTGCCGTCTGACGCTCATCGAGACACGCCGGTTCCAGCTGCTCCGAACCGAAATCGGTGACGTCGCGTCATGATTTTCGGCACCCTGGCGATCCGCCGAGGCCAAATTCGGTCGAATCGCGGGTCTGTCCCTTTTGTTCGTCGGGCGCTGCGATTATGACTCGCGCAGGACGATTGAGCGGCAATTTGCCGGTTTTCCTTGTCCCGATGTCCACTTTACTCATCCAGTTAGCCCAACAGTTTTCAGCATCATGAGCGATTCAAAAATCCGCGTTCTCATCACCGATAATCTGTCCGAAGCCGGCCTTGGGATCCTGCGGGAATCGTCGGAGCTGGAAATTGTGATGGGCTCGCCGGAGAACGTCCGCGAGCAACTGCAGGACGTCGAAGGCGTCATCATCCGCAGTGCGACCAAGCTGACTGCCGAAGTGCTGGCTGGTCAGCCTCGCCTGAAAGTCATCGTCCGAGCGGGCGTTGGAGTGGACAACGTCGATCTCGACGCGGCGACGCGCGAAGGCATCATCGTGATGAACACGCCGGCCGGAAATACGACCAGCACGGCAGAACTAGCGTTCGCTCTGATGGCGTCTTTGTCGCGAAACATTCCGCAGGCCGCTGCCACGATGAAAGCTGGCGGCTGGGATCGGAAAAAGTTCACTGGTTCGCAGCTTGCTGGCAAAACTCTGGCCGTCATCGGATTGGGAAGAATCGGTCTGACGCTGGCCAAGCGGGCGTTGGCCTTCGAGATGAAAGTCATCGGCTACGACCCGTTCCTGTCCGAAGAACGCGCTCGTGAATTCGGCATCGAGCTGTTTCGCGAAGTCGACGATGTCATCGACAAGTGCGACTACATCTCCGTCCACACGCCGCTGACTCCGGAAACAAAAGGCCTGATCAACGCCGAACGCATGAAGAAAATGCGACCGGGAGCCCGCATCATCAACTGCGCTCGCGGTGGGATTGTCGACGAAGCCGACCTCATTGAAGCGGTGAAGAATGGAACCATCGCCGGAGCCGGTCTGGACGTTTATCCGCAGGAACCGCCGGCAGCCGACGATCCCATCCGAGGCGTCGACAACATCATCACGACGCCTCACCTGGGAGCGTCCACCGAAGAAGCTCAGGAAGCCGTCGCGGTCGAAGCCGCTGACATCATCACCGCGTTCCTGGTCAACAACGAAGTCCGACACGCCATCAACATGGCTCCGATTTCCGGCACGGAACTTCAGGAATCGAAGGCGTACCTCGACCTGGGATACCGCCTCGGCCTGCTGCAGACTCAGCTCCTGAAGCAGCGATTCAAATCCGCCGGTATTCAGGAAGCAAAGATCACTTACCGCGGCGAAGTCTCGGAAAAGAAAACGCGACTGGTCACTGCAGCCTTCGTCGCCGGACTGCTCAGCTCCGGCGCGGACGAGCCTGCCAACATCATCAATGCCGAATCCATTGCTCGTGAACGAGGCATCAAGATCACCGAGTCCTCGTCACGAGACGGCGGCGACTTCACATCCCTCGTGAACACAACGCTGGTCACCGACAACGGCGAGTTCAGCGTTTCGGGAACGATCTTCGGCGATCGATTCCTGCGACTGGTCCGGCTGGACGGCTTTCACCTGGACGCCTACCTGGACGGTCAGCTTCTGATCTTCCGCCACGAAGACAAGCCCGGCCTGATCGGTTTCATCGGAACCGTCTGTGGCAATCACGGAGTGAATATCTCGCACATGTCTCTCGGACGAGCAGACAACGGCGGAGACGCCCTCGCCGTCCTGAATCTCGACAGCGTCCCTTCCGAAGCCGCCGCCGCAGAAATCCTCGCCCACGCCGACGTCACCGGAATCGACCTCGTCGCCCTCCCACCCGCCGGCGAACCACTCCCGTGGCTGGACAGTGCAAAGTAGATATGAGCGACGCCCGCAGCCAACAACGCGACTCCGAGGTTGGTGAACTTCATCGGTCTATTGGTGAATTCGTCACGTCTTTTGAGGAAGTCTGTTTTACCGTTCACGGCGGTATCGTGAGTCTTCTTCAGAGTGCTGGCCTAAGAAATCAGCGATTGGCTGATGTAATTCTTGCCGGAATGACCGCAGAACCTCTGACATCGTTGTACGCGGCAATCGTGCCTGAGACTCAAAAACTGGAAGTGGAAGATCGCAAAGTCGTTAACAATACGCTTAAGCGTTTTCGCGACTTAACGGCAGTCAGAAACGACATTGTTCATAGAATGTGCTTCGTCGGTGGTGGCAATGACCAAACTTCGGACTGGTCGTCTGCTAACAGAATTAAGGTTCACATAAACAAGAGTGGACCTATCTACAAAGTCGCAAGTCGGGGTCCCGTTGAGCTCAGGGAACACGTATCCGAAGCGATCGAATTAGTTGTCTTGTTTAATTGCTTCATGGCGTGCTTTATTGAAAACCGCCCCATAAGCAACTTTGTCGACGTATCCACTGACGGGGCGACTTCTGTTTTGCAAAAGCACCGAGGGGCGACGTGGACTGTGCCAGGGAAAACGAAATAGCGATCGTAAGGTGCCCCATCCAGAATGGCTGGGTCGCGGAGCGACATGATGCTTCATCTGCATTGGTAATCGACGTTGCAGCTTCTCTGATTATCGTTAGCTGAGGGCGCGGCATCTTGTGCCTACGACACTTGGCCCACGCTGAAACCGAACTCAAAGTCAAAGAATCGAAATGGTCAACGCTGAAGCTGGCGAGCGACTCTTGCAAAATGAAATGGGTTCTTCGGAGCGGGCTTGTCAGTTTTATGATCGTCAGATGCGGACTTCCTTGACGGAGAAGATGGCTTCCCTGATTCGTCGTCAGGAAATGGTTTTTGTGGCGACGGCTGATGCGAGTGGTAATTGCGATTGCTCGCCTCGGTTTGGGAATGCTGGCTTCGTGTTTGTGCTGGACGAAGTAACCCTGGCCTGGCCTGAGTACCGAGGGAACGGGGTTTACGCGAGCCTCGGAAACATCCTGGAGAACCCGCATGTTGGCCTCGTGTTTCTCGACATGTTCGACACGACCGTCGGCTTGCACGTCAACGGCGAAGCACACAGCTATCCTGAATCTGAACTTCCCAGAATCCTCACCGACCACATCGAGCAGCATGATCCGTCGATCGTCGCGACGGTCGAACGGTGGGTCGTTGTGACGATCGAGGAAGCCTACATTCATTGCTCAAAACACGTTCCGCGCGTAGAGCGAACGGGGAAGCAGATCGACTGGGGCACCGATGACCCCGCCGCGAAGTCCAGCGAGTTCTTCATTGAAGAAAGAAGCAGCTCTCATATTCGTACAGAGCGTCCCAAGAGCTGAGGCACGCTGACCGGTTTAGCGCCCGACTGACTCAATTGATGTGGCACTGGCCTGGCGGATGTTGCGGCTTTGGCGGACCGCTCGTTGGAGGGCGGTGATTGCTTTCTGCACGCTCGCGTCGTGAGGGGCCATTCGCTGGCACCATTGCAGGTGTTCTGTCGCGGAGGCGGGACGGCCTTGAGTCAGCAGCCACGAGCCATAATCAAAGCGGACTCGGAAGTTTGTTGGTGCTGCTTCGGCGGCATTTTCAAAGCAGACCTCGACCTGTTCGACATTGTCTAATCGGTGAAACGCGACGGCAGCCTTGCGCCAGTCGGTTGCTCGGTCGGTGTTGTCTTCGAGCTGTGCTCGTTCGATGAGCCGTGCTGCCAGAACTTCCAAAGCCTTATGCTTGTTCTGGTCCTGTCCGAGGTCGCTGAGAATCTCGACCGTCCGGTCCATCGCGTCGACGTCCGGTTCAAAGGCTTTGACGATGATCTCGACCGGCAGCTCGGTCCACTCGGCCATCCGTCGAATGATTTGCTTCTGAACGGCTTCGTCGCGGTGGAAGGCTTTCTTCCAAAGTTCAACCCACCGTTCGACGTCGCCGTCAACGCGAGCTTCTCGTCCGGCGGCATAAAGCACGGACGCATCGTTCGGCAACAGTCGCAGACACTGGTCGATGCACTTGCGGTCGTAGCCTTCCGGAGCGTCGTCCAGGAAAGCGAGTTCGGAATACGCCAGCCACGCTCGGCCGTCGAGCGGGTTCAACTCGATGGCTCGCCGCGCGTGACGCTTAGCCGCGAAGACGTACTTGATGTTGTCGCCGAACGCTCGCGTCAGCCAGTCGAGCATCTCGTGGTGAGTCTCGAAGCCGCCGGTTTCGGCAGCGTCTCGAATCTGACTGAGTGGCAACGCATTCTCCGCCTCCGCCTGCAACAGGTGAAATACTCGGCCGTACTGAACGGCCAGCCGAGTCTGAATTCGCGAATCGTTCGGATTGTTCTGAGCGGCGTTGCGAAGGTCTCGCATGATCTGTTGCAGCGTTGCGGTTTCCGATTCGGGATCTCCTGCAACGCTACTGGCAATGTCTTTCCCGGTGTAACCAGCCAGGACGACTTTTCGATAGTTCGCCCAGTACGGCTCGGCGAGTAACCTCGGCGTCCACTCCGAAAACATCCACCCGCACAACGGGAGCAACATCAGCGCCGCCACCGCGACACCGAATCGAGGCAGTTGCCAGACCCGGCTCGTCTTCGGAGCCGTCTGGGTGTCCGCTTCCAACTGGTAGAGCCGGCACGCGCAAGCCAGTTGAAGAACCAGTGGAAGCATGCAGCCGGGGATGTACCAGACGAAGTCGGCGACCGACTGAATACAGGAAATCAGCAACGAACACGTCACGCCGCACAGAGCCAGCGTCACCGTTCGATTCTGGCTGAAGCGGACTCCGCGGATGCACCAGTAGAAGGCAACAGCCAGGCAAGCCGTCATTAGAACAAGACCAGGCACGCCGGTTTCGGACGCAATCTGCAGGTAGCTGCTTTCAGCGTGTGTGTACTGCGCGACGCTGTAAGGCTGGTCGAGATGCCTCTGATGAATGTAAACGTGGCTGCCGACTCCGGTGCCGACGAGAGGAAACTCGCTGAACACGTCCAGGTTTGCATTCCAGATCTGGACTCGTCCGTTGCTGTCCCAATCGTGCAGCCGTTCGGAAACTCGTGCGAGTTCTCGGTGCCCCACAATTCCGACCAGCAGAACTCCCATCGCGACAGCGGCGGCCACCGCCGCAAACTGTTTCCTGTTGATCAGTGATTTCGAATAAAGAATCGCCACCAGCACGATGGAAGCGACGGACAGAGCGACGAACGCTCCGCGAGCTCGTGAAATCAGCACCGCTGTCACGACAGCTCCCAACGCCGCCGCCAGCAAAACGGTCGGCAGGAACTGAACCGGCCGCTGAGAACGCTTGCGGCGAGACCCGTCGAAGCGTTGCCGTTCGGCGGGAGCCGTATGAACTCCCAACCACCAGACCAGCGGACCAACTGACAACGCCGCAAACTGAGCGAAGTGGTTCTTGTTGAGAAACGCGCCCTTGAGCCGGTCGTCAGCGACGCCCTGTGGCAGGTCGATCAACCAGAAGTAGAGGCCGTTCGAAAAGAAGAACTGCACGAACGCAAAGAAAGTCATCGCCACGCCGGACAGTGCAATGATTTTCAGAATGCGTGACGCGTCGTCGACGGCTCGAATTCGTTGCGCCGTCACGAGGAAAATCAGAACGTACGCGACGCCGATCGCCAGCCCCGGTGCGGACTCGCTGACGCTCATTGAAAGGTGCGACCAGGGTGTGCGGAAGACGCCGTCCTCGACAGCGGAAGCCGACCGTAGCGGCAGGACGTCGTCCATTGCTGGTGACAGGGTGCTGACGATCGAGTGCGGCAACGGGACGATCTGAATCAGGCCCAAAGCCAGAATTGCCAGAAGCAAGGGTTCGACACGGGTTCTGACCCAGTCGGACTCTTCACTTGTCAGTTGATGAAAAATCCAACCGGCGACACAGACCACGGCTGAGCAGACGAGTAGAAACTCACCAATCGAATGCCGACCGCCGAAAGCGAACGGGACGGCGAACGCTCCGAGCAGCAAGCCAGCGTCGATGACCAGAAGAGATCGTCTGCTGGTCATGCGGCGATTCTTTCCGGCTCGGAATCGTCGTCGTCGTGGACAGCAGTCACTGGCACTGGCATAGGCAGCGTTTCGGCTTCCTCGAGTGGGGCAAGATCGCCCTTCTCGTTGCCGTAGCCTTCTTTGCCGTACCCATAACCGTACCCATAACCGTATCCATAACCGTAGCCGTAGTAGTCTCCACCGTTCTTGCCGGAGACTCGGTTCACCGCGATGCCCAGCAGATTGATGTCCGCACTGGTCAGGGAATCAGCCGCTCGGATCACCATCTTGCGACGGTTCTGGTCCGGCCGAATGACGAGGACCACGCCGTCGACCATGCGGCCGATGATGGCAGGATCAGACACGGCAAGAATCGGTGGAGCGTCGACGAGAATCTGGTCGTAAGAAGTCTCCGCCCAGGCAAGCAGTTCCGAGAAGCGATCGCTGGTCAGCAGCTCGGCAGGATTGACTGGTCGGGTTCCCGACGGGATGAAGTCCAGTCCGTCGACCATGTTTGTGAAGATGTTTTCTTTGACGCTTTCTTCCAGCGGAGCATCGTCACGCAGTACTTGCGACAGGCCCTGGCGGCCTCGCTTCTCAAGCATCGTCGACATACCGGGGCGACGCATATCGGCGTCGATGAGCAGCGTCCGCTTTCCACTTTGTGCGAATGCGATGGCAAGGTTGGCCATCACCGTCGTCTTACCATCGCTCGGTTCCGAACTCGTCACCATGAGCCGTCGGGTCTCGCCGTCAGAGAATGAGATAGACGTTCGCAGCGAACGGAAAGCTTCGGTCTCAACCGCGTTTGGTTTGACGTGAGTGTGAATTGCGTCGACGCCGGTTCCGTCGGTCGGTTCCATTTGTCGAACCATCGCGAGCACCGGTGCTCCAATCTGCATTTGAAGTTCTTCCGGAGATCGGAATCGGTCATCCAGAACATCGATGATGTAAATCGTGGCCAGCCCGAAAAACAGACCGATAAACAACGACGCGGCGGCCACAAGCGTCAGCTTCGGCGAGGCTGCCATCCGTGCAACCAGCGGACGGCGAATCGGCGTCGTCTCCAAGCCGCTGTTACCAATTGTGCGTATCGTTGTAATCAATTCTTCGTTCGACTGTTGAAAACTCGTCAGTCGGGCGATGTCGTTTTCGATCAGTTGAATCTGAATTCTCGTTTCGCTGTCTTCCTCGTAAGAATCTCGGGCAAAAGTCAACTGAGTACTGACGCTCTGCTCGTTCTCGCGAGTCTGCTGAACTCGCTGGTCGGCAAGGTGCTGCAGAGTCGTCGCGAGTTGCGATGACTTCAGAAGCTTTAATTCCCCGCGCCGTTTGGTGTCGTAGTTTTCCAGGATATAGCGTTTCACCGCGATCTGATGATTCAGTCCCTGAACATCGGGGTGATTGTTGCCGTAAATCTGTTGCAGTGATCGCAATTCTTCCTCATGGCCAATCAACGCTTCCATCATCCTGTTTTTAAACAATGCATCCTGCTGAGACGGACTGAATTCCTGCCTCAACAGGTCACTCCCGATTCCGTCTAACGACTGTACGGCAAACTGAGACAGGTCTTCGTTGTTGGCGACGGCTCTTCTGATTGCAAACTGAAACGCTTCGGCTTCGCGGCGTTTTCTCTCGGAGATGGTCAGTTCCTGATTCAGGTCGAGAATTCTCTGGGCTCCAATATCGACCGACGAATTCGAATCGGTCGAGATAATATTTCCGGAGAGCTCCTGGAGCCTGAACAGCTCCTGGCTGTTTGTCTGAATTTGTGTGGCAATTTTTTCCCGGTCAGCCAGCAGTTTTGTCAGATCCTTGTCGGCGCCCTCTTTCGTGATTCTGTCCACAAAGAGCAGGTACGAGTCGAGGATCGCGGTCACAATCTCTTTCGCGGCAATCGGATCGAGTGAGCGGTATCGCAAATCGATCATGCTCGAGTTTCGCTCGTAGTTAACAACGAGGTTCTGGGCAAGTGCCTCCGGCCAGTTTTGTTCGCTCACTCCTTCGAGGTCGACTCGGTAATCCGGGCCGATCTGCTGAAGGGCCGCAGAGAGAACCTCAGGACTCGAAATAATTCGAACGTGGTTCTGGATGATTTTCTGGACGTCGACCTGGTCGTCGCCCAAAGACGTATTTGTATTGGCGGACCCCTCGGCGCGGATCACGTAGATCGTCGCGAACGAGTCGTAAAGACGCGGCGCGAGCGAGTAGAAGATCACGCCACCAACAATCGAGACGGCCATCCACGAGATCAACGTGAACTTACGAAGACGTACGAGATGCACGAAACGCAGGATCGTCGCGAAGACGTTGACCTGACTGGTCGTCGGCGCGGACGAAACCACATCAACGGCGGCGTGTTCCGGATGTGCACTTTCCAGGCTCATGTGTGTTGTCTCTTCTGGTAGATGCGGGGCACGCTGGACTTGGGAGTTCAATTAGCAGACAGGATGCGAAATTCGAGACAGGAGTGTCAGTCGAAATCGATGTCACAAGAGCGGATTGAAACTGCTTGTGACTCCAACTCGAATAATCTGGAATGCTTCCATCAAGATCGTCGCCGGGGTGTGTTCAACCTTCACGATGTCGCCAGGAGCCAACAGGATGTTGTGGGCGGGATCATGACTCGCTTTCGAAAGGCTCGCCTCAATGACAATCGATCTGGAGTCGGGAGTCGGTTGGCGAATGACGAACACCTTGTTTGCCACCTGAGACGACGTGTAGCCCGACAGCGAAATCGCACCGAGTAGTGTCAGATCTTCGCCTTTCGGAAACTCGACACGGCCCGGCTTACGCACGAGGCCCGTGACCGTGACCGCCTTTGGTTCCACTTTCTCGACAACGACAACGCCGCGATCACCGACGAAGTAATCGTTAGCCCCTGACTTTGCCGCCGAAACCAGATCGATCTTTACGGATCGCGGGGCAATATTGGACGAGGAATATCCGGTCTGCGTGATGCCGCCTCGCGTTCCGTCTGCGGCAATGGCTTCGTTCATGGTTTCGTCCCGCGTCAGGACGTTGCGAATTTCGATGTTCGCACCGGCGTCGTCGGCCAGTCCGCCAGCATAGAACAGGATCGACAGCAGATCGCTCTCGGCAACGGGGACTTCTTTCATTCCCGGTTCCTTGACGGCACCCACCACGAGAATGCGGTTTGTGTTGCGACGTCGAATCGAGACGTTGATGTTTGGGGCTCGATAGATGTCTCGCTGAATACAGAGCTGCGTCAACAAGGACGCTGCGCTGGACAAATTGATCCCGGCCATCCGGACTTTGCCGATCATCGGCACCTCGGCAGTTCCATCGGGGCCAACCTGGACCGAAACGGAGTACGCGTCCTGTGCGCGGAGGCTGGCAGCAATGTTGATGTTGAGATCGTCGCCTTTTCCGATGACATCGCTGTCCGTCACCGTTCCGCTGAGCTGAGCGAAATCGATCGTCAGCGGATTCGTGTTCGGAGGCGCGTTGTATCCGGCGGGAATGTGACCGGCGTAGTAGTGATTGTCGTTAAACGTCGCGCAGCCGAGGCTCAACAGCGGAAACGCTGCGAGAACGACCCAATGTATGGAGCGGATGCTGAGCCGGAGTCCGGCCGCCAGCGAACGAGAATCGCGAGAAGAGCGAGACCGTTCAGACGCATCGAGTTCTGGCGTCCTCTGTCGGTGTTCGTCCATGAAATGCGAGAAGTCCGTTGAGCCATCTTTCGACGTCGCGCAGAAAATCAGCCGCATGGATGCCGAAGCAGTCCAGAATGGTTGAAAGATGCGTGAGGGAATCGAAAGAGGTGTGAAGGGATTGGATTGCCGAAGCCGCGACGCTCAGATTCAAGAAAGGAAGGGGTGTTCTTTTGCCATGCAGATATGACGGCAAACGAACTCTGAGCCTGCAATTCCAGCAGGAAGGGGCGGAACCAGTATTGGATCGAAAAATCTGTGTCAATACGGGATGCGAAAATGCAGAGCTAACCAGACGGTGGGCGCGTCGGGATCTGTCCAGTCGACGCGGTGTTTTCGGTGAGCTGAAATCTTTACAAAGTCTCCCGGCCGCATCGTGAGCAATTCGTCGGGAGCCTGAAATCGCAGCTTCGCTGCACCAGTCAGCAGCACGACCCACTCGTCCGATTCCTGATCGTACCACTCCCCTTCAGGAGTCACGTGCCCGGTCGAAACGATTCGCTCCAGCCTCAGGCCGCCTTCTTCAACGAGATTCTCGATCAACTCTTCCGGGAGGTTCTTCGGCAACGACTTAAACAGGTTTCCGTCGATGGGCATGTCGTCGCTCCTGTGTTTTTCGACGCCGAATGGCGTCACTTTAAGCTGACCGACTCGCGAGAAAGAACCAGCAACTGACCTCGGCGACGAGCCTCGATCCGCTCAGGAAGCGAAACGGCTCCCCCGCCGTCCTGCGTGACGAGATGGGACAGCCTGTCCCACTCGCGATGCCCCATCCGTTTCAGTGGCCACCCTGCCCGCTGCCACACGGTCAGCAGAGTCTCGCGGATCAGAATCGGAGGCTGCCCAGCGAGAGCCGGGCAGTCAATTCGGATTGAATCATCCGAAAGTTGAACCAACGATGCGTCAACCAAGTGAGTTGTAAGGCTTCGCAGGAGATCGCTCACTTCGGCAGCGTGGCCGGCGAGCGTTCCCAGTGCATTGCGAATTTGCGGATTGAAGTCCTGTTCGAGCGTCGGCAGCAGGCCGTGCCTGATCCGGTTTCGAGTCAATGTGTCGTCGTTATTCGTCGGGTCCGTCCGAAACGTTTGCCCGATCTCAGCGAGCCAATGCTCGAGTTCCGTTCGGCGAATCTCGAGCATTGGCCGAATTAACTGCACGCCGGTTTCGGTCGGACCATCTTCCAAAGGGCGGCTCCAGAGCATTCCTCTCAGGCCAGTGACGCTGGTCCCTCGCACGAGATGGTGAAGCACGGTCTCTGCCTGATCGTCTGCGGTGTGGGCAACGGCGACCGCTCCACACTGCTCTTCCTGAGCGATCCTGAGCAGCGTTTCGTACCGCGATTTTCGAGCAGCTTCTTCAATCGACTCCTGAGTTTCCGCGACTCGGCCCAGCACGTTGGCGGTTTCGACTCGGCAATCCAGATTCAGCTCGGCCGCGAGCGAGCGAACCCACTTTGCGTCGTCCTTCGAGTCGTCGCGAATCTGATGGTCAATATGTGCCGCTACGATTTCCAAGCGGTCCGTCGACCGACTTCCGTCTGAGGTGCCCTCGACCAGAAATGCCAGCCCGCGAAGTAGCGCGACGCTGTCGGCACCTCCGGACACACCAACCAGAATCCGGCCTTCCACGAACCCGCATCGCTGCAGGCCGGCATCCAGCTTCTTCAGAAACGTCGCCTGTCGATCACCAGAATTCACGGTCCCACCTCGGCGACCTGATCGCCAGTCGGGCACGGCCAGAAGACCGGGCCTCGTGAAGAACGGCTCTTCTGCTGTTGCTGACGTTGGACGTTCGCGATTTGAGTCTGCATTTGTACGACGAAATCCGTCGGTGACGTCAGGATCCGCCGTCGCTGAAGTCTCTGCGCGATCCAACCCGAACCGAATAACAGCCCCGCACCAGCGACCGACCAGAATTCGGAATGACCAGACATCAACAACATGCACACTCCAGCGATGACACAAACAATAATTCCCAGAGCGGCGAAGAGGTCGGTCACTGTCTTCAAGATTGACTTTGAGTGAGAGCACGGTTGCATGATCAGGAACCACCACTGGTGGACCATGAAGAGAATCAGGACGGCTTTCGCACCGAAGACCGCAGAGTTAAGCACCTCAAGGCGCCCACTATGCCCCCAGGTAATGGCCATCACGACGCCGACCGCCAGCGGGAATATCAACACGCTGCGAATCGCACCGAGCGTCATCAGCATTCTTGAGACTCGTTGAGCGTCGATCGGCAACAAGGCCAGGGACGAACAGAATTCTCCGCTGTCCGATCTCCACTGCGAGGCCAGGCGGCTCCCGGCGAACGCTCCAATCAAGCCGCCCAGACCGACGTGACCGCTGATCACGGCGATCTTTCGATCGATGATCAGAGCCGCGACAACGACCAGCATCACTGCGGCCGAAGCCGGAACAAGCGAGCGAGTCAGCGCTACGCTCCATTTCGGCTCGGAACACGACAGGATCTCGGCGGACAACAGTTCGTCGTCTCTGAGTATTTTCGCCATGGCCCGTTCGACAAAACCGGCCTCGGACCATGCAAACGCTTTCGTGAGACCACCTTCGCGAATTCGAGCGATGGCCTGATCACGCGGCAGGTCTTCGGAGGCTTCGTCGGGCACGGGCAGCTTCAGCCAGCGTCTGAGCCGCCGATTGCTATCTCTCAGCCAGCTTGAGGTACTGGTCGGTTGAGACGGCTCGGAATTATCCTGACTGATTGTTACGGGCGATGCGGGATGCACCTGATCGACTACGAAAGCCCGATCACTGGCAGATTGGAACTCGGCGATCGCCAGCGAGCCTGGTTCGTAAGAAAATTCCTGAATCCGATACCGCGCCAGCAGCCGGAACCACGAATACACCGCGAAGAGCACAACGCCGCCAGCCGGAATCAACAACTGCCAGTATTCGGGCCGCTTGAGAATCACTCCGTACTTGATCATCAGCAGCGGCCACCCGGTCGGGAGCACAGCCAGGGCTGCATAGATGAGCGTTTCTTCGCGAACCACTCCGAAAGAAACGAGTGCCGCCGCCGAGAAACAAATCAGCATCACACTACCCGTAACAAATCCGATCATTTCCTGCCGCGCGAACACGGGCAGGAACGCCGGAACGATGACCGACAACGACGCCACCATCGCCCACAGCAGGAGCGAAAGCAGCATGACCTGCACGGTTTCGGCGACGTTCAACTCGGCCCCGAACGCCACCCCGCCGCCGAGCAGCAACGCCCCCGCCAGAAACAGCACGGTCTTCAGCAACGAAGCGACCAGACGGCCAGACGCGTAACTTCGGTCCAAGTCGGGCATCACACTGGCCACGGCGAGGCTTCGTGAGCCAATCAGTTCACGCAACACCCACCCGATGTGGGCAAACGAAACGACGGTCGCGACAACGGCTACGACCAGCTGATAGGGCTCGGCCGGGCCGACTACCAGATTGCCAGATCCCAGCACCGCCCCCAGAAAAGCGACGAGAAACCCAATCAGAATCGCCGAGATCGGCAGAATCACATACGCAGTCGTCACACCCAGAATTCGCCGCCGCCAGCCGCCGCTGGCTGTCCAGTGCTGCCGGCTGAGTGTCGAATCAGTGCGGATTCGACTCAACGCGAGACGTCGCAGATTCTTCATGAGTGACCGGACGGGCTAGGATTTTCGGACCGAGCAAAACGACAACGAACAAACAAACTCTTCAAGCTGTCAGGAATTTGAATTCGTAGGGAAACGAGCTCTTTTCAAAGCGGCGCTTGACGTTCTGAAAAACCCGGAGTAGTTTAGGCACGAAATTCGCTAGCCGCGAGCATACTTTCGTAAGCCTCTGACAGGCTGAAAGATACGCGAGCTGCCTTGAGGAGACAGCCATGTTGGTTCTGTCACGAAAAAAGAGCGAGAAGATTGTTATCAACGAGTCGATCGTCATCACGATCCTGGACGTCCGC
>JBLFXD010000022.1:0-19340 GCA_047611045.1 Planctomycetaceae bacterium
TTGAGTCCATGAAGTCGTTCTCGTTTGCTGACATGAAGATTCCGAATCCGGTTGCCGAGTCATCGGAGCCAGACGTTGGAGACGAGAGTGCGGATCGGCCAGCGGCGCAGTTCTACGTTCTGGACGGAGAGCTGGCGGATGCTCCGAGCGTCGAATTCTGGAGTAGTCTCACGGAAGGTTTGCCGCACGACATCCGCGTCGGTGGCCCGACCGATGCCGCTGAATTCGTGGGAGAATTAGCCGCGGCAGTTGAGTCTCGCGGTAAGTCAACGACTGACCCTCCGATCTTTTTAGTGGTCGACAATCTTGGGCGATTCCGTGATCTTCGGAAGGCGGACGATGAGTACAACTTCTCGGCCGACCGCAGCAAGGTCGTCAGTCCCGCAAAGCAATTCGTCCAGATTCTGAAGGAAGGTCCCAGTGTCGGAGTCCACGTCCTTGTCTGGGCAGACACTTACAACAACGCCAGCCGATGGATGACAAACCAGACGATGCGCGAACTTGAGATGCGAGTTGCATTCCAGATGAGCGCGACAGATTCCAGTAACCTGATCGATTCTCCGGTCGCCGGGAGGCTCGGACAGAACCGGGCGTTGCTCTATCTCGAAGAAACCGGCACGCTGGAGAAGTTCAGACCGTACGGGCTGCCATCTGAAGAGTGGATGGCGACAGTCAGGGCACGTTTTGAAACCGACGAGTCAGAATCGGACGATGCTGGCTCTGAAATCGCGACCATCCCGGATGAAGACATCGAAGTCTGCGATGACCTCAGTTCCTGGACGGTGCTTTGATCCGTCCATGACGTTCTCGTGCCTGTCGCGCGTTGTTCGAAAGAAGCGGCGGCCGTGCGATGGACTCAAACAAAATGGCGAGTTTGTTCCGAGTCGAATTCAAGCATCGATCTGCCCGGCTATACTCCGCCTGTTCTGATGCGGTGACGCGGGGCCTGTCGTCATCGAGCCGAAAACTTTCCCTGATACACACGTCTGACGACTCAGCTTATGGCTCCTTCCGATCCCTTCCCGTCTACGCAGGATTTCTCGCAGCACTTCCGACCGACTGGAAGCGCTCTCACGATGCGCTACGAGTCGTTGCAGAAGGCCGGAGCCGTTCACTGGACGGCTCAGTACCGCTTTCTTGAACGCCTTGGTGCGGGTTCTCAGAGCGTAGTCATGCTGGCCGACCGGCTGGGATCGCTTGATGTTTCGCTGCGAGTCGCGTTGAAGTTGTTTTCGCCGCTGCTGTACCCCGACACGGATTCGTATTTGTCTGAGATGGCTCAGACCGCGCAAGTGGCGATGAAGATTGCCAGGATTCAGGAGGATCATCTGCTCGATGTTCACAACTTCATCGAGAGCAGCGGCATCCAGATCATGGTAATGGAGTGGGTCGACGGCTTCGACTTGAAGTACCTGATGGAGCCCGATCGGCTAAGCGCTGCCGCAAGCGCAGCAGGGCAGGAACGTTGGGGTCACATCAACGACGTCGTCGTTACGGCCGGGCCGACTCAATCTCGACTTAAACCCGGAGTCGCTCTACACGTCCTGCGAGAATGCCTGGCTGGATTGGCCGTTCTTCACCGGTCGAACATCGTTCATGGAGACATCAAACCGTCGAACATCATGCTCAAACGCACGGCGAATTCGAAGATCATTGACTACGGCTCTGCGTTTCAGATCTCTCGACCTCGGATTCAGCCAGCATGGACACCGAGATACGCCGCACCCGAGGTCATTGAAACCGGCAAGTTTGAAATGAACTCCGACCTGGCCAGCATCGGATACGTTTTTCTGGAACTGATCTCCGGTCGATCGCCGTTTGACGGAGTTAAGACGAAAGCTGAGTTGCTCGACGTGAAGAACTCCTTGCACGATCGCGTGGAGGGCGGGTTACCTCGCGACGTTCGCCGGGACACCGGCCTGGTAGAGCTCATCCGAGGCATGATTCACCCGGATTGTGCACAACGTTTTTCCGGCCCCGATGACGCCGACTTGTCTCCAGACGGTGCCGCAGCGGCGCATCGACGTCTGGTGCTGGGCGATCTTTCCAGCGAGTACGACAACGATATTCGAGACTGGTTGCAATACGTGCCTTCGCCGCTCTGACATGACGATTCTCAGAAAACGAAAAAGCCTCGCCGGCTGGCGAGGCTTTTTGTTTGGTATGTCTGAGATTGTCGACGGTTAGGCAAACTCTGGACGACGACGTCGGAGCTGATCTTTCAGTCGAGCCACGATGCTGGAGTGCATCTGGCTGACTCGTGATTCTGACAGGCCCAGTGTCGAGCCGATTTCTTTCATCGTCAGTTCCTCATAATAGTAGAGGATCATGATGAGGCGTTCGTTACGGTTCAGACCTTTAGTGACCAGACGCATGATGTCACGTTTCTGGATTCCGCCAGTGGGGTCTTCGCCTTTCTGGTCCTCGACGATGTCGACTTCTCGAACATCTTTGTAACTGTCTGTTTCGTACCACTTCTTATTCAAACTGACGAGACTGACGGCGCTCGCGTCCGACTTCATCTTCTCGTATTCCTGGAGCGACATCTCCATTTCGGCGGCCATTTCGACAGCCGTTGGCGGACGTCCCACTCGAGCTTCGACTCGTTTGCGTCCAGCTTCGAGCTTGCTGGCTTTGCTTCGCACGAGGCGAGGAACCCAGTCCATTGTTCGAAGTTCGTCGAGCATGGCTCCACGAATTCGCGGCACGCAGTAAGTTTCAAACTTAACGCCGCGTTCCATGTCGAATGCTTCGATCGCATCCATGAGTCCGAAGACGCCGGCTGAAATCAGGTCGTTCAGGTCGACCCCTTCAGGCAGCTTCTGCCACACACGCTCAGCGTTGTATTTGACTAACGGAAAATATCGTTCGATAAGAATGTTCCGTAGACGCTGATCTGTGAGATCTGCTTTGAAGTCCTTCCAGACCTCTGCCAGAACTTCGTCGCTGATCTTCGTTGCCATGAAACCCTCCGTGGTTTTCATCGTCATGCAGTTTCGAACCCGATTGCCGGACGCGTTAACGTCGTTGTTCAAGGTTCGGTACTGAGTTGTTGGTTATTGTCCTGAGGTGCATTTTCGTCAATGACTTTTTTGATCTTTGAAATCACCATGTCTTCCAGAAGGCGACGGGCGAGTTCTCCGACGATCAGTCCGATTCCGAAGAATGCGGCTCCGATTTTGATGGCCAGTATCAGTACTGTCTGAAATTCCGAACCGTCCAGGACGCCTCGAAGAGCAACCGTCGCAAACGCGATTAGTGCAAGTCGACATGCGGTGTGGAGTGCCACGGGACCGTCCGGAAATTGTTGCAGGCAACGACTGTAATCTCTTGCGAAGACGCATCAGCGATGACGTGATTGCAATGAGGGCCTGCTTCGATTTATCGGCAATTGGGTCTTTCGGAATCAGCCTTTTCGGAAAAGTTTTCGTAATCGGAAAAGTTTGACATTTAGAGGAAGTGAGGAATCGAAAGCTTCAAGGTCGCGTCCGTGAACTGCGTGTTCGAGTGATCCTGAACTGCGTCTGAAAAGCAAAACAGGAGAGGTTTGAGAACGCAGACTCGCGATTCAGTCGCACATCTGCGTTCTCAACTCTCTCCTGCATTATTGAATGCCTGACGGCATGACGCGGCTCGCTTTGTGTGTTCGTCGCTGAACCAATTGGCCGACCGCGTCACGCTTTATCCGAAAGCCAAGTGCGAATTCGAATAATCCGTCGGGCATGTTTGCCGTCGTCGCGGGTTGCGGAAAGCGAGTTACTCGATCGCTTCGAAATCAGCGTCAGTGAGACATGCCCACTTGTGATAAATCTGCTGATCTTCGCAACGTTTGACGTACGATTCGGGCATCGAGCCTACGACCGCGTCGTCCCACTCAACGAAGTATTTGAAGGGAGCCTTCTTGCCAGAGACCTCGACAACTTTGCCGGTCCAGCCAGCGAAGGAGATGTCCGGGAAATCCGGTGAGACGACTTTATCAAGGGCACGGATGCTTGTTCCAACCTTGCGCTTAACCGTCTTCTTCTTAACGGGCGTCTGAGGTTGAGGGTTGGCGGTGGTCACACTGGGCATGTGTCTGTCCTGATTCTGGGAAGTTCTGTTTTAGGACGGGTAACCCGACTGTTCGCTGCGGGGTGCAGTCAGGTTAACTGGCTGTCAGAAAACGGCTTCAATCGAAGTTCACAGTAAGACTTGGAAGCGGGTTCAAGAGTTCGAATTCAGTGTTGGTCAATCAGTGGGCGGTCACTGTCGGCAGCGATGAAAATCGTTGATCAGAATGGGCTGGGTCGGCATTTCCGATTCCTGCCAATGACGGCTGTGACTGGTGCATGATGATCGGTGGTGTTCGGGCAATTGTTGGCTGACCAACGATTGGTTGTCCGAAGGCGACGGTCGATTGCATCGGCTGGTAGTTGGCGAATGTTGGCTGTGGCGAGTGAGCGATGATCGGTTGCCCGTTAACGTAGGTCGGCATCTGAGCAAATTGAGTTGTTGACTGCGGAGCCGGAATCGAATGCGTCGGTCCGCCGAGTGTGGCGACGCGACCTTTAACGTCGGGCTGGTGCCAGTTCTGGTACAGCGAGCGACGGTACATGGCAACGGCCTCGCTGGATCGTCCCTGATCCTGATACACCTGTCCGAGGTGAGCGAGTGCCGTCGAGTTGGAAGGATCGACCTGTAGTGCCTGTCGAAGGTTCTCTTCGGATGCGGCGTGGTTTCCCGTTTCGCGGTTGAGCCATGCGAGTTCAATCTGTGGCTCGGGAATGTAAGGTTGGGTGTCGGCCCAGGCTGTCATCAGGTTGTGAGCTTCGCCGGCACGGCCCTGTTCCTTCAGCAGCTTCGCCAGGCTGTGGTACGACGGCTGGTACATGGGGTCGATGTCGAGCACCTGTCGGTAGACCTGTTCGGCACCGGAAGTGTTGCCTTGCTTCCACATGGCTGACGCCACGTTGTGGAGGTAAGCCGGCTTGCGAGGGTTGTCGGCAGCTGCCATCTTGAAATAGCGGCTGGCTTCGGCGTAATTCCCGCTCTTGAAATTCCGCGTGCCCATCTTGTTGTGCACGAGCCCGTTCGGTGCACCACATCCGGACAGCGTACTGACCAGACAAGTGATGATCGTGCAGGCCATGACCCGTGTAAGAAACATGGGCGGAATTCTCCTGGAAGTGAAAACCGAAACGGATGCGGAAGTGATATTCTTTGAGCTGACCACGATCGTTTGATCATGAGCATGCACAAAGAATCAAACAGTGACTGAGTTAAGAAAACACAGGCACGGATTTGTGGTTGAATGGTGATTGGGTGAGTGATGCCCCGTCAGACATCAAGTGCTCTGAGGAAGTCGAGCGAAAGGAGTGGTGCGTCGGAGATGACTCTGACGGAGTGAGTGACGGGAATTTGCTTCAGGGCCGGGGAGACTACTGATCGACAAAAATCACTGCAATACCGAATTGCAGACTGTGCAAGACGTCTGAAACTTTTACACAGCAGACGAGCAATTCGAAGCGGCGTGATGGGCCGGGCGAGGCCGCAGACCTACTCAATTCGTGCGTAGTACCGCAGCAATTCAGCGTCGAGCAGGATGAGATTGTCGCCGAACGATTCCTTGAACAGCTTGACTCGCGATTCTGGAGTCAGCTGTCGCGTGACCTCGGTTGAGGCCATTTTCTGCAGGAACTTTGCGTACTCACGGGGCCGTGTTTCGATCAGCCAGAACGAAAGCGCCCACGCCTGAGCATAAGCGTTGCCCATCTGAGTGCTGAAACCTTTGTCGTCTCGAATGAACGTTTCGAGGAAGCCCTCAGGGCGTCCCTCTTTGATAAACTTCTTGAATCCGTAGTGCCAGCCGGGGTTCAATCGCTTCTTAACGTCTCGATCCATCGCGTATTTTTCCATGCCCGGCGTTTCGAAGACCGTTGCCAGGCCTTCGACGACCCACTTCGGATTTCGTCCAGTTCGATTGTGGAGTCCCAGGTTGTAGCCGAGCTGGTGTGTTGCCTCGTGAATCATCGTTTCACGCAGGTCTGAGTTGATCCCCGCCCGCGTCGCGACACCGTCCGAAGCATGAGTATGGTCAATCGGGCTGTCAGTTCCGGCATCGTTAAATGCCCAGCTCCAGGCGTCATCTTCCAGATGGGCACGCTCGCCGAATAAGCCATCGCGGCCGGAACCGTGCAGTGAAGCTGCCAGCAGTCGTTCTTCCGTCGCCGCTTTGTGGTCGAAATTTGCCGCCTGCGATTTCTGATCCTCGAACATGATCACTCGGTTATGAGTCGACCAGTAGTAGCCGAGGATGCTGGAGTCGACCTTCGCGTTCTCCTTGCGAGCGTAGTCAAGGAAGCTCTTTCGATCTTTCAGAACGACGGCGATCATTGGAAACTCGGGATCGTTCATCTTGAACCCGCGAATCGCGAAGTACATGTGAAACCGTCGCCACGTTTTCTCGAAGACGTCGCAGTAGGTCTTCGCTCGGCCTTTCGGAGCGCATACAACGTAGTGTCGAGTCGTTGACACTTCGGAGCCGCTGCCAAACTCCGTCAGCAGTTTCGTTCGCAGTGTCTGGAACGAGTGCGGAGCGAATGTGGACGAGACTTTCTTGAACCGAGTGACCTTGTTCAGGTCGATCGTGTGCATTTTTCCTTCGCGATCGTAGAGCGCGCACCACCCCTGGCCACGTTCAACGATGCGTCCCTCGATCGCAGCTTCGCCAAGGCGAAGCTCAACCATCGGCTGAGCGGCTGCAGCGAAACGAGAAGGAAAAACAGCAGCGGCAAAGGCTGCCAGGACGAGCAGAATGGTTCTTGATTTCATCGTCGGATCGAGTCTATCAGCAGAGGTGAATCGTGGTGCGGATGCAGCATCCGGATGCTGACACTCAGTCCAATCCCTCACTTCAACTATACCTCTCGCACTGCGGGGCGAGAGGTTTGCGACAGCCAACTCGGCGAGCTTTCCGGGGCACCGACCGAGGTTAGGACCACCGTTGACTAACCTGTCAGGCAGGCACGTGGTGCCAGCCCCCGCCGACATTGCCACTTTGCGGCAGGAAATGCAGGTCTGTCATGTGACAACGGCGCCATGTTGAATCGCTTAACGGAAACGCAGGTCGACTGCTTTCGTGTGCCACTGGCTCCGCCAGTGCGGATTTACTGGCTCCGCCAGTGCGGATTTGCCGACGATCGCCAAATATAGATTGCACTGGCAGAGCCAGTGGCACACTTCTTCAAACGTCCGCTATCTGACTGCGACACCCGTCGGGCCGAAGAAGCTGTAGTATGGGCGGGATTCGTCGGCGACTCGCTGGATATAGAGGGCGAGTTCGCGCAGGTGATAGTCGCCCCACATGCACGATTCGCTGTGCGGGATTTTCGAGCCAGCGGGAACGTGATCCCAACCTCGCGGCTGATGATAAATCGTGTGCAGCAGCAGGCCCTGGTGATTGTCGTCCGTGCTGAGGTACGGCTCGGCGAGGAGCGACTGCGCGGTCGTCAGCCCGGCCTGCCAGTAACGATCTGCTGCGTCGTTGTCGCGGCCTCGGAGAAAACTGCCGAGTCTGAGCAGTCCCTGAGCAGCGATCGCCGCGGCCGAGCTGTCGACCGGTTCGTGATCGTTGAACGGCTCGGACGGTCGTTCGAGGTAATTGCCCAGTCGTGCAAGTCCCGGAGCACCGGTGTCCCAGTAGGGCACGCCGTCGGTCGGAGTGTTCTCGATGAAGAAATCGCACGATGCCTGCGCGGCCTTAAGCATCATGTTCTCAACGTCGTCGCGGCCGCCGAGCGCGGCGAGTTTTTCATCCGGTACTGTCTGCAGAAATTCGAGCTGCTCCGGATAGCCGGCGACGATCCATGACAGACCGCGAGTCCAGGTCGAGAACGGCGAATAACCCTGCTGCGTGCTCGGGCAGCGATACCGGCCGTCGTTGCGGTTGAAGATGCTTTCGTGAGCGACTCGGCCTCGGACATCGTAAGTGTCGCGATCTTCTCCGTAGTAAACGTTGTACTTCGCGGTTGATCGGGCGTGTTGAATCATGCGATCCAGCAGGCAGACAGGATCATCGTTTTCGCCCATCAGCGAATGCCCGAGCTGATGTGCCAGCGAAAGCGATCTCATCGACCGAATCGTATCGCAGAACAGCGAGTGTGGGCCGTTGAACGAGTACACGTAACCGTGCCCGTCGGCCGTCGTGCTCCACCTGGAAGCCTGGACCGCTCCGGAAACTTTCAGAGCGAGCTCGTAGAAGTCGAGCTCTTTCTCGTCGTTTGGAATTCGACCTTCCAGCATCAGTCGTCGCAGGTTTCCGTACGTGCTGACGTTGTTAAAGCCGTGATCGTGGACTCCGACATGCGAAACGTGCGGGGCCATTTTCTCGACGGTGTTCTTCCGACCGATTTCCAGAAACGGCTCGTCGCCCGTCGCGTCGAACTGGAGAATTGCCGAGCCAAACTGAAATCCCTGAGTCCACTCGGTCCAACCCTGCGGCTGATACTTGCCCTCGATTGTGAAGACAGGAGTCTGCGAGTTCGCCACACACGTTTCTTCAATCGAGAGAATCTTTCGACCCGACGCATCCCACATTTGATCGATGGCCGGAAGCAGGTCAGCGGTTGTCATCTCGGAGTTGATAATCATGGCGTTGTCAGTCGGAGTGGGTGATCAAAGACGCGGCGATGCGAAGCCGGAGCCATCAGCTTCCCGAACTGCGGTAACTGCGGAGCGACCACTGAAACAGCATTCGCGACAGGCAGAGCCCTAGAAGTGAAGAACCAAGACCGATGACCGGGTAGTGCCACTCGGTGAGGCCCTTGGCGATGATTCTGGCGGGGACAGTCACCACAAGCAGAATTGGAACGGCGAAGGTAAACGTCCCCTGCAGTATCTCACCGAATTCCAGACGTTTGGCGTCGACACCGTCGTAGATGCTGCGCGGATAACGGGCGAAAACGGTGATGTAAAACCAGAAATCGTAGAGACCCTGGTTCCTGGTCAGCCAGATGCTGGTGCTCGCCATGGCGATCATCAGGCTGTAAAAAAACGTGACTCCGACCACGATGAATGCGAGGTACGAAGCCACCTGCATGATGCTGATCGGCTCACCGATTTGAATCAACGCGTAGCTGAGCAGGCCAAGTCCCCACATCGAAGTGGTCAACATCGCCAGCTCCATCTTCTCGCACGAGATCAGAAATTGCGTGTCGATCGGCTTGACCAGAACAAAGTCGAGATTGCCCGTGCGAATCATCTCGCTGAAGTTCGCACAGTTCGGCATGAACAGAGCTTCGACGATCGAATTGATCAGGAATCCTGTCGCCATGAATGCGTAGTACTGGGGATGAGTCCAGTCGCTGATGGTTTTGACGTTGCCGTAAATAATCTCGAACAACGTTATCTGAGCACAGACCCAGAAACCTCGCGTGACCACAGTGATGAGGAAGTTTCCACGAAACATCATCTCGCGGACGAGCGAGTTTCTAAAGAACGTCGTCCAGACGCGCGTGTAGTTTGCTTGCGATGATTTCGCTGATGGCTCCATCCGAGGAGTTTAGCAACCCGTCGAAAAGGTGTGCCACTGGCGGAACGAACGGGGAATCCTGGCACGCGAAGTCGCAAAGACGCGAAGAGCAAGGACTTAAAGTCGAAGTCGTTTGCTAACGGATTCGTCGCTTAGCGCGAGGCTCGTCAGTGAGATCGTCATTCGGGCGGGATCCTCATCTGGACAGGATTTTCGGTTTTCCGTATCAACCGGCTCGATTTTGTTAAAGTCGCGAGAAGAAGGCTTCGGGACGCTGCCGACACCTGACGAATCAGGTGTAAATCGTTGCTGTTCCTGACTTTCGAACTCGTTTTATGAACGACGCGGAGGCATGGATGCCGCCGGATTCGGCCACAGGATTGCAGCAAACATGGACGCAGGTGCGGGGATTCGCGTTCCCGCTTCTGATCGTTACGTCCATTCTGGTGATCATTGCGCCGTTGCCTCCGCTGCTGATGGACATGCTGCTGGCCTGTAATATCACGGCCGCTGTGCTCATTCTGCTGACGACGATCTACGTGTCGCGGCCGCTCGAATTCAGTGTATTTCCGGCTATTCTGCTAGGGACGACGCTCGCCAGGCTGGTGCTTAATGTTGCATCGACTCGCCTGATTCTGACTCGCGGGGCGACTGACAAGACTGGGGCAGCCGGCGAGGTCATTCAGGCGTTCGGTGAATTCGTCGCGGGTGACAAGATTGCCGTCGGTCTGATTCTGTTTACGATTCTTGTCGCCATTCAGTTCCTGGTGATCACCAAGGGTTCGGGGCGAATCAGTGAAGTCGCGGCCCGATTCTTTCTCGACGGAATGCCGGGCAAGCAGATGTCGATTGACGCGGACCTCGCCGCCAACGTCATCACTCAGGATGAAGCCAAGCAGCGCCGTCAGGAGATATCTCAACAGGCGGACTTCTACGGAGCGATGGACGGTGCCAGCAAGTTCGTACGCGGCGACGCCATCGCCGGCATCGTCATCACGCTAATCAACGTCGCCGGTGGTCTATACATCGGCATTGTTGAATTTGGGATGAGCTTCGGCGAAGCAGGTGAAGTATTCACCAAGCTGACGATCGGCGACGGACTGGTCACGCAGATTCCAGGCTTTCTGATTTCATTGGCAGCCGGCTTGATTGTGACTCGATCTTCGGTCGAGAGTGACCTGCCGAAAGAAGTGATGAACCAGATGTTTCGGCATCCGGAAGCGATGTTTCTGTCGTCGGCGTTTCTCTGCGCGATGGCGTTTACCGGGATGCCGATGGGGCCGCTGCTTTTCCTTTCTGTCGGGTGCACAGTGATCGGCCTGTTTCTGAAGCAGAATCAGAAGCAGTCAGAAACCGCGGCCGAAGTTCAATCGGCCAGCGAATTGCCCGAGAACCAGCCAGCGCCAGAACGAAAGCCGGAAGATCGCCTGCCCGTCGAGCCGTTGATGGTGGAACTCGGTGCGGGCGTTGTGCCACTGGCCGATCCGTCGCGCGGCGGAGACATGCTTGAACGAGTCATGCAGATCCGTCATCAGATCGCCGAAGAACTGGGCATCATTCTTCCCAAGGTCCGAGTGCGAGATAACACGTGGCTCGGCGTGAACGAGTACGTCATCCGAATTCGCGACATGGAAGTGGCGAAGGGCGAGGTCTGGCCATCAAATATGCTGGCTATCAACCGCGGCAGTGCGGAAGGCGACCTGCCCGGAATTCAGACGACCGACCCTCTGCATGACAATCCTTCGTTCTGGATCGATCCAGGACTGGTCGACCGAGCGGAAGGACAGGGTTACACGATCGTTGAACCGTCGATCGTCGTCATCATGCACCTGACAGAAATCATCCGGCAACACGCCGACGAATTACTGACACGGCAGCACGTACACGAGTTGATCGGAGCGTTGAAAGACCGTGCTCCGAAACTGGTCGAAGAAGTGAACCCCGACCAGGTCAAAATGTCTCACGTCCATCAGGTGTTGAAGAATCTGCTGGCCGAGCGTGTGCCGGTCCGCGACCTGGAGACCATCCTACAGACGACCATCGACAACTCGGATCGGATTTCGAACCTGGCGATCATGACCGAGTACGTTCGCACGGCGCTCGCTCGAACGATCTGCCAGAAGTTTCGCGATCTGAATCGGCGGATTCATCTCGTGAGTCTCGACCCGGTTCTGGAAGACTACCTTCGACAGAAGATGGACTTCGACCAGTTTGGGATCGGTTCCAAGCTGACGCCACAGGAGTCCGAAGCGATCCTGGACGGACTTAAAGTCGAACTGAAAAAGCTGACTGACATCGGCCTGCAGCCTGTCGTTATCACGACGGCTCCGCAGATTCGAGCCGGTTTGCGACAGATGACGAGCCGGGCACTGCCCAAACTGGCCGTGCTCTGCCTTAACGAAGTTACTCCGGAAACACAGATAGTGAGCCGCGGCTACGTGAGTGCAGAAGTTCTGCGATCCGTGCTGATGGCTCAAGCAGAAGGTTAGTTCCTCACACAATCATCAGCGGCCCGAAGCAATCGCGACGGAAAGTTTCACTATGAACGAAATCAAGACATTCAAAGCGGAGTCGATGCAGGAAGCGCTCGCCATCGTGCGGCGCGAACTGGGCAGCGACGCCGTCATTCTAAACACGCGACAGATCTCTCATCGCCGCCTGATTCCCTTTTTGAAGAGGCGTCAGGAAGTTGAGGTGACCGCTGGTGTCTCGGTTGGAACCCGTTCTGCTGGCACGCCGGCTCAGGTTGCTGCACCGCGCACAGCAGCAGCATCCGCGTCCGATCAGAGAGTCGGATCGTTTTCCGCAGAAGTGTCGGACGGGGCGGCCGTTCTGAATTCCCCCGGACAGGTTTCTCGGCAACCGACACCTCAGCGACCGACACCTCAGCGACCGACACCTCAGCGACCGACACCTCAGCGACCGTCGCCGCCGATTGTGTCGACCGATCCAGACACTCCACTTGCCCGCGCAGCTGCCCTGGCGATGGAACTGGAACGCCGAAACGCTGACAAAGCACAACTTGAAAAGAGCCTCAGCGCGTTGGAAGCGGCTGCCGCAGAGGCGGCTCCAGCACTTGCCCCGGCAACGCCCGAACCGGTGCAGCCATTTTCGAATCCGAAAGTCGAACCCGATGGACCCGTTCGAAGTGACGTGCGGACTGTCCCTGAAGCTTTGCCAACGGCTTCGACATCATCCACCGAACAGGCAACAGGAAACTCGATCCCCGTTAATCAGGCCGCTGGTTTACAGGCGGCGGCGAAAGCGCTGAGCGAAGAAGGCGATTCGACGAACGAGTTATCCGTCAAGATTGACGTGTTGCAGAAGATGGTCGAAAGCCTCGCTCAGAAATCTCACTTCCGTAGCGCTGACGAAGTGCCGAGCGAACTCTTTGACATCTACACGCAGCTCATCGACGCGGACATCGACGACGACCTCGCTCGCGAGTTAATCTGCAACCTCCGAAAAAGCTGTACGGCACAGCAACTCCACGATCCGGTCGGCTCGCGAGCTTTGCTCTCGGCAATGGTTGAAGCCGACATTCAGTGTTCGGCACCGATTAAACCCGAGGTCGGACGCCGTCGAGTCGTCGCGCTGGTCGGCCCAACCGGAGTCGGTAAGACAACGACGATTGCAAAGCTGGCCGCCAACTTCCGGCTGCGCGACGGCATCAAAATGGGGCTGGTCACCGTCGATACCTACCGCATCGCCGCCGTCGAGCAGCTCCGAACTTACGCCGAGATCATCGACCTCCCGATGAAAGTGGTCACCAGCCCGCAGGAAATGCGACGAGCCCTTGATGAACTGTCTGATCTGGACCTGATCCTGATCGACACCGCCGGTCGAAGCCCTCGCGACGAACTGAAGATTCAGGAACTGAAGTCGCTGCTGAGCGAAGCCGCCGTCGACGAGGTGCATCTCGTCATGAGCCTCACCGCGAGCGTTCGCAGCATCCGCATGACCTGCGAACAGTTTTCACGTGTGAATCCGACATCGCTGATCCTGACGAAGCTCGACGAAGCTGCTGGCGCCGGCAGTCTGCTTTCGGTCAGTCGAGATGTCAAACTTCCATTCAGCTATCTGACCACCGGGCAGGATGTCCCGGAAGATATTGAACCCGCCAACGCCACCCGCATTGCCCGACTCGTGCTGGGCGAAGACCGACTGTTCGACTAACCACGACTTCCATTTCAAAGAAATTCATCACGAACCGTAGGGTATGCCAAGCGCAGCGCCGGCGTACCATGTTCCCGCTGAATACAACCAACCATGCCCGATCAGGCGACCATTCTTCGAGGAATTGTTGAAACGCGACAGGACGGCCGTCCCGAGCCTTCGTCAGCGGGGCCTCATCGTGCGCGGACGATCGCTGTGACCAGTGGCAAAGGCGGCGTTGGCAAAAGCAACGTCGCACTCAACATGGCGATCGCGATGTCGAGGCTTGGCAAGTCAGTGTGCCTGCTCGACGCCTGCCTTGGCCTGGGAAACATCGACCTACTTTGCGGCTTGAACGGCTACTGGAATCTTTCACACGTCGTGACCGGTGCTCGCGCTCTTAAGGACATCGTGCTGGACGGGCCGGACGGAATCCATGTGATCCCCGGCGCTTCCGGATTGATTGAACTGGCAGACTGTCCCGAAACCGTCCAGCGTGAACTGCTTTTTCAGATGGAAGAGTTGGAACGCAACCACGACATACTGATTGTCGATACGAGCACGGGCATTCATCGAATCGTCCGACAGTTTGCTACCTCTGCCGATCAGATTCTGCTGGTGACGACGCCCGAAACAACTTCGATGGCGGATGCCTACGCCACGATCAAGGCACTGGCTTCGCCGGATTGCCCACCGCTGGACATCGTCGTTAACCAGGTGGAGTCTGCTTCCCAGGGGAAAGCGATCTTTGGCCGCCTGCAGCAAACGTCGAAGCTGTTTCTAAAGAAGCCGATTGGGTTCGCTGGCCACGTCTCGCACGATCCGGCAGTGGTGAATGCGGTCGCCAAACGCAGCCCATTCGTCGTCGAATCGACAACCTGTCCGGCCTCAACCGACGTTCACCAGTTGGCTCGTCGAGTTCTCAGCAACGGTGGATCATTGCGAACGTTCCAGTCGTACTTCGACCGATTCCGCAACGGCAAGCAACGCGCCGCCTGATCGCACTACCGTAGGGTATGTCAAGCGCAGCGCCGGCGTACCAGATTCTAGCGACCCTTCCGAATGGTACGCCGGCGCTGCGCTTGACATACCCTACGCAAAGTCCGCAACTCCAATGGGCAATTAAGTGACGGGGCCTCGACTTCGACTCGCTTGCGCTTCAAGCTTGTGTCGGGACGTCTCGTCATGCGAAAGTAGCCGCTGCATCCACCAATTGAATGAATCCAAGTCCGAGTTCGAGTGCCATGTCCGAGTTGCCGTCGTTTGCTGAGTCTGCGTCATTTCAGAACTTGCTGGAAGAACTTCGCGATTCGTCGAGCGAGCTGAATGATGACGATGCGTGGCCTGCCGAACAGCTTCACGCGATGTCGGAAGCCGGCGTGCTGGGGTGGCTGATTCCTGAAGAGTTCGGCGGGGGCAACATTTCCAACGACGACCTGACGGTCGGTTACGAAAAGCTGGCGGCGGCGTGTCTGGCTTCGACGTTTGTGCTGACGCAGCGAAACGCGGCGATCCAAAGGATCGTCCGATCTGAGAATCAAGAACTGAAGCGAGACCTGCTTCCGAAACTGGCAACGGACTCATTATTTGCGACAGTGGGAATTTCGCATCTCACCACGTCACGACAGCACTTGAGGACGCCGGCGGTTTCTGCCGAGCAGGTTGATGCTGGAGTCATCCTTAACGGCGAGGTTCCCTGGGTCACGGGAGCCGACAAAGCTGACGTCATCGTTTGTGGCGGCACGCTGGAAGACAATACTCAAGTACTGGTCGCGCTGGAGACGAGTAACGAAGGCGTAGAAGTCGCGCCGGCTGTGCCTCTGATGGCTCTTAATTCGTCCCGCACGTCGACCGTCCGACTGAACAACGTTTTCGTCCCGCTGGACTATTTGCTGCACGGTCCAATCGAAAACGTCATGAAGCAAACTGGTGGAGGAGCGGGTTCTTACACGACATCCGCGCTCGCAGTTGGGCATGCCGCGAACGCAATTCGCCTGCTCGGAGAAGAAGCCGACCGCCGCCCCGAACTCAACGAAATCCTGCAGCCATTTGCTGACGAGCACACGTCGATCTCGTCCGATCTTTCGCTTGCCGCATCCGAGATCTCCGACACGCCCCCTCACCTAACGGCCGAAGCGATGCGGCAACGATCAAATTCGCTGGCGTTACGATCGAGTCAAGCGTGCCTTGCTGCCAGCAAAGGAGCCGGCTTCGTCGCCAGCCACCCGGCATCACGACTCGTCGCCGAAGCCATGTTCTTCCTCGTCTGGTCGTGCCCTCAGCCCGTCGTGCTTGGCAACCTGCGAGAGCTTGCGTGCTCCGGAAATTCAGGAACTTGACAACCACGAACAACACGTAAGTACCTGTCCAAAATCAATTCCGTATTCTTGCGTCTTCTGTGTCCTCTTGCGGCCATTCAGAATCTGCCACAAAGAGTCGCAGAATTCGCAAAAGGCCCGCCCAGCTCACTACGGCACCTGGTGCTGGAATCGGAACACGACAGGCCATCGCACGGTTTTGTTTCTGGAGAAGTCCTAAGCAGAATTTCTCTTTCGTGTTTTCCTACTGCCAGAAATGATGAACAACTCTCGTCGCGACGATTACCTGTCGCCGTTTGACTGGCCGGCTTTGGCGAGTTCTTCGAAGTAGAGCTTGATCAGCTTGGCGTAGTCGCCATTGGCTTTGCGTTGGGAAGACTGAAGGATTTCCGTCTTCAAATTGCCGGGGAGTTTACCCCAGTTCTTCATGGCTCGGCGTTTCAGTTCTGTGTCGAGTGGGCCTTTGATTTCGCCGTCAGCGAAAGAGCCGGTTCCGCTGTTGCCCAAGCCCGGCTGCTGGCTGGATGGCTGCTGATTGCTTTGTCCCTGATTGTCTTCCGACTGGCTGCCGTCAGCGGCGAGCTGCTGAGCCGCGTCGCTGAGCATTTCTGCCGCCTGTTGCAATGCGTCGGCAGCTTCTGTCAAGGCACCGTTTCGTTGTTGTGCTGGCTGGCCGGGTTGATTGCCTTGAGACGAACTCGGCTGACCGTTGGAGTCTGGCGTTCCGGGAGTCGGTTGTCCGGACTGCTGACCGGGCTGGCTGTCGGACGCGGCTTCACCGGCCGATGGCGTGTCACCCGGTTGTCCAGCCGGGTCGCCTTGTGACGGTTGTCCTTGAGCCGGTTCTCCGTTGGACGGGCTGTCGCCAGACGGAGGCTGAGCCGCTGCGGCTTCGCCGGTTGCTGCGTCGAGGGCGGTCGCTCCTGGTTCGCTGTTGCCCGCGGCCAGTTCGCCTGTTTCAGAGTTGGGTTGTCCTGAAGGCTGGCCGGCCTGTGCTGCATCGGTCGCGGCTTGAGCGAGCTGTTGCTGCGCTTCCTGAAGCTGCCGCATTGCGTCGGCAATTTGAGCAGCGAATTCACCGGGGACGGGTGACGAGTTGTTGGAAGGTGTGGCGTTGGCGGCTGCCTGCTGAGCAGATTCCCGCAGCGCGTCGGCGGCTTGTTGCGCTGCCTGGGCGGCCTGGCCCTGGTTGCCAGCCTGCATGTTTTGAGCGGCCTGGCTGGCGGCCTGCTGTCCTTGTTGTGCGGACTGTTGAGCGGACGAAGCCTGTTGCCCCTGCTGTTGAAGGTCGAGCGGCTGAGCGCCCAGTTGCTCGGCAAGTTCGTCCAGTGCCTGAGCAACCTGATCGGCCTGCGCTGCGAATTGTTGCTGTTGTGCCTGTTGCGCAGCGGCTCGTTGAGCCGGAGAGTTTTCCAGTCGCTCGAAGGCTTCAGCCATCTGCTGCTGTTGCTCGGCGAGCTGTTGTGCCTGGTCGACCAGTGCGGGTGCAGAATCCTGCAGAGCCTCAGCCGTTGCCGCTGCGGCTTGCTGGGCATCCGCTGCTTCGCTGGCTGCCTGAGCGAATTGCCCGCCTCTGGCTGCGTTCTCGGCCTGCGCACTTTGCTGGGCTGATTCTGTGGCGGATTGGGTCGCGGCTGACTCGGCACCTGTCTGTTGGGCAGATTGAAGTGCGAGCTGGGCAGCCTGCGCGGTCAGCTCTTCCTGTTGAGCAAGCAGCTCACCGATCGATGGCAATGCCTGAGGAGCGGCTGGCTCAGAATCCTGTTGTTGCTCGGCTGGGGAGTTTTCTTCCGATGCAGCAGCGTCGGCCCCCGTGCTGCCCGGTTCAGTTACCGAAGCCTGCTCTGTTGAGTTCGGTGCGGGGGGCGGAGACTCATCATTCGCGAGGGGAGCGGCGGCATGGCGAGCCTGTTCGGCGTCTTTCTTCAGAGACTCGGCAAGCAGCTCCTGAGGCTCGGCGATTTCGCTGGCCTGGCGAGCGAGGTCTGCCAGTTTCTCAAGCTGATGATCGCGCGCGGCTTCCAGCAACTCGGGACGCTGCTGCATGAGATTGTCCAGAGCGGCCATCAACTCCGACTGCTCTTCCATCAGCAGTTGCTGGTTCTCCGCAAGTTCCTGCCGAGCTTCTTCGTGACGCTGCGCGGCTCCTGCTTCGAGTGGTTCTGCGGCGTCGGGCTCCTTTGAGGCCAGTTCTTCGCGGTGCTGATCGAGCTGTACCGCGTCGTCGGCCAGCTGGTTGGCTCGCTGGGCGATTCGGTTGAGTTCGAGCAGGTCTTCTTCCAGGTCGGCCAGCTTCTCGAACTCGGCAGCAACGTCGGCCAGTCCTTCTTCCACCATGTCAGCGACGGTCGAGTTTTCATCGATCGTCGCCACCTGATCTTTCAGCTCCTGCTGCGGCGATTCGGCAAGCTGCATCGCTGCCGGATCAAGCTCGTCAGCCGCCATTCGCCACAGGTCTTCGCTGAGGTTTGCGAAAAGAGGATGCTGAGAGAACTGGTCAGCGAGTTCTGCCATGCGGGCGGCCAGTTCTTCTTCGCGGGCGGCCAGAGTCTCGACCGCCTGTTGCTGTGCAAACTTTCGATCCTTATCAAGCGACTGCCGAGCGTCGTCGCGGAGGTCGTCGCTTTGTTGAACGGCTGCTCGAAGTTGATCACGAATGTCCTGAAGTTCCTTCCGAATCTGCTCCTGCCGAGCCAGCACGTCGCTCGTTCCCTGTGCCGAGGCGTCATCACTGATCGCGACGTAACGAACCTTCGACCACACTTCGTTGGGCGATGGAGTCGGTCGTCCGTCAGCGGCTCGGATTTGCAGCTTCAGAAAATCGCCTGACTCGACCGCGATGTCTGAAAGGTCGACACGAAACTCGTGCTCCAGCGATTCCTGACCGAGCAGTTCACTCGGTGCTTTGATGACCTGACTCAATCCTTCGCGTGACGTGATGTGCAGCTCGAGTTCTTCCAGAGCGACATCGTCGACGGCGGAAACTCGAATTCCGTAGACGTCGGTCGGTCGTGCTCGATCCTGCTCGCCGCCGGGCACTTCCAGAAGCGGTGGCTGGTCGCGCGTGATAATGAGCTGACGGTATGGTTCGCTGTCGTTCTCAAGGCCGTGCGATTCTTTCACTAGAAACGCGAATGCTCCTTGAATGGTGGCCGGCGTTTCAAGCCTCGCCGACAGTCCGTCATCTGAAACGATCAGTTGAGTTGCCGGCAGATTGTCGACGGTGACCAGCGAATTCGAAGACGTGCCCGGCGTTCGAATTTCGTCTGTGGCTTCGTCGTCATCGTCTGATGGAACGACCTGTTGATCGCCCGCCGCGTCGCTTTCAGGCAGGACCATCGCCGACAGCCAGTTGATCG
>JBLFXD010000023.1:0-19032 GCA_047611045.1 Planctomycetaceae bacterium
GCCTGGGCTCAACTGGAGCGCATGATTTAGCGGGTTGTCAGGTGACTCGGTCTCGGGTTCTGCGCTGCACGGATTGTGCGCGTTGAGTTTCGAGAGCGAGGGGCACGATTCCGTGATGATCGATGATTAACGGGCGGCACTAGTTATGCATCCAGACAAAAAAGTCGGACTGGCTTTGGGGATTCTCCTGATCGGAATTACGGGCGCGTTCTTCTTCAGGAACGATGCGCCATCGGCAGCTCAGGAAACTCTGACTCTAACTGATCCGGCGGCGCTCGATCGGAAAGCCAGTCAGAAGCCGGGCGCGCCCTACTTCCCTGAGCCAATGGCCGACGACGAGAACGGCGAGCCAGGTTCAGACTTGGCCAGTGTTCCAGAGATCTCAGCTTCTGACGCGATTCCCGGTCTCCCTCGCGTTGGACCGACCGGCTATCAAGGCATGCTCGCAGAGCCGATTAACCTGGACGCCCTGCAGAATTCGGCAGAGCAGTTTGCTGACCGGATGACTCCATTACCTTCTCCCGGTCGTGACCTGGACAGCCTGGACAACGTCCTGGCTCGCAACGCGGAAGCTCGACGCAGCGAGGGAACTCAGTCGGGCGGAGTTAAGGGAGACAAAGTGGAGCGGAGTCGCCAGTCGTCGACTACTTCGCGGTCGAGATTCATTACCCACGAAGTCGTAGCGGGAGACAATCTTTCGCGGCTGGCGATGCAGTATCTGGGCAGCCACACAAAGTACCTCACACTGTTTGAGGCCAATCGAGACGTGCTGGCAACTCCCGATGATCTTTCGCTCGGCATGAAGCTGAAGATTCCCGTGAAGTCATCCGCAACGAATGCCTCGTCAGGTAGAGGGCCGGCTTCCTCTTCAACGTCGACCGCCACCGCAACTGGCAGTTCGAGCGTGGCGAAAAGTGGAAAGAGCCAGTCATTCGTCCAGCCGGACCGATCGGCCGTCATCGCTCTGGGAGGGGCTCGCCGATCCGGACGGAGCCTGTCACAGGCCCCGCCGCCGAATTTGCCGCGTGTCGAAGGGCTGAACCCCGGCGGCGACCCAGCCGTGATCGCGTCCCGCCCGAAATAGCTTCTCAGGTTCGATTTGACGGCACTTGACTTCTCTCATTCGCGTGGACGCGGGACACCAGCTCGCGCCAAGGATTGGGCTTTTCGCTAGTCCAATTCTCTTCCCGATCAGACCGAGGAGAGACACGCGAAGACGCACAGCCATTTACTTCCCTCTCTTTGTGTCTTGGCGCCTTTGCGTGAAATCTCAATGGGCAAAGGAGCTGTCCTGAAATGACTTCCCGATCCTGACCGACAGAATCGTTGAAGCCGGGCAGGACATGCTCCACGAAAAAACTCCGACACCGTGATGACGGTGCCGGAGTTTGGATCTTCAGTTGAGCCAGCGACTCAGGTTTAGTCCATGCTTCAACGGTTCGTTACCGGAATTTGTAGTCGGGGTTCGTGCGGGCGAACTCGCTGGGGGCCAGGTCGGCTTCCAGTTTGATGCCGCGGTAGGCGTACGACTCGATCAGCGTGGTTGCGTCGAGGTTGTTCGGGTCGCCGTCGGCGACCAGATCCGGCCAGGTGAAGTTTCGGCTGTAGACCGGAACCATCAGCTGCTTGTCGATGTACAGGATGCACTTGCGGTACTGCTCGGAATCTTTCGAGCTCCCGTACTTCACGGTGTAAGCGTAGACGGGCCGTCCGCCGAATGTTCGATCGTCACGCATGTCGACCTGGACTCGATCGCCCATTTTGATGTCTCGCTGACGAATCTCCAGCGTCATGCTGGTCATCTCTTTGAGGCCGGCCATTGTGACCGGGTAGCGAGCTTTACTCATGGCCAGCGATGAACTCGGCTCAAGTTTCAGTGCAGGCAGGCGTCCCCCGAACTTCGGCAACTGAACCAGCAATCGAGGGTCGTCATTGGCGACCGGAAACAGAAGCTCCTGACCAGCATCGTCACCTTTTTCCCACTTCATATAAACGTTGAGCGGTTCGTGCTGCAGTTTGAACTGCATGCTTTGTTCGTCAGACAGTTCGCCGTCGATGCGTTCCTGTTTTTCGAACGTCGCGGTGTAGCCTTTAACGGCTTCGAGTCGGTTGTTGGCGTCCTGCAGCATCGCGATTTGAAGAAGCATCGCGACGCGCCCTTGCAGATGCATCGAGGATTCTTCGGGCAACGGTGGTGGAGCCGGGCGGTTTTGCTCGGCAGCTCGAACAACCTGGCTGGCGTCGGCACCGACCGGTTCGGCATCCATCATCGTCCAACCGATGGCCGCGGCTGTTGCCAGGATCATGGCGGCAGCCGGGTGCGGCTTCAGCAGGTGTTTGAGATGTTTCAGGTGTCGCAGTTGAGCAAACGGCAACGCGATCAGTCCGCGGATTCCCCGTCGAGTGACGGTGGAGAAGTGTCCGGGGCGGCGTCGGAGTTCCCGACGGGCTCGCCACGAAAGAACGTGGCGGACGAGGCGAAGCGTTCGCTTGAAATCTGGGCGAAGCATAAGTCAGAACCCTCACGATGGAGTGCCCGCGACCCTTGGTTACCGCTTTTCGCTACCCGGATGTGAATTCAGCAGGGAAGTGAGGCGAAAAGTAACCGGGACCACGGAAAACGTGGAAAGACAGGTTCCCGGGCCTCATGCCCCTGGACTCTTCAGCCACCGAGTCAGATGTGATTTGGTTGGCAACTGAAGAAACGACTGCTTCGGTAAACCGAGTCAGCCGCGAAAATGATGTCTGAAGTGTGTGCATCACTTTGCAGATTCATGGCCATCGTCCATGGTGATTCTGCAATCTGTGCGGTTGAGTGAGTCATTGAACTCAGCCAGCCTCACGTTTGAATAAGTTCGGCACAGTGACTTCTGTCTTTCGACCGTTTCTTATCGTCCGGTTACGAGTGCTGCGAACACGCGCACTGAGCTTCCCACAACTGTGGCAACCCCAGGGACAGTCTCCTTTGGAATAGTTTCCCTTGCTTCGCTACTTCTCTGAATCCTGAAATCCTTTGTGAGTTACCCTCCTTGTTGAGTCGAAAAACACGCCGTTTCCGCAATCCAGCCTTCATGTTACGACTGAATCATCAGTTATTCGAAAGCCGTTTCTCCCTCAGACGGTCAACCGCAGTGTTCCGACGCGGGCATCGCCATGTTTGGATGAATTGTCATGTCGCTCAAACTTGTCGAAATGTGCCTGCCCAACACCGAGGTTGCCGGACATTCTGGCGAGAACTATCATCCCGATCGACGTTTCAGGATATTCCGATCAGGCAGTCTGTTCGGGGTGCTTTGCCGTGTCAGGAGATGGACGGACGGAGCCGACTCTCGACTCAACTCAGATTCGACCCTTCCAACCTGTCCGATCACCACCAGATCGGTCGGCGATTCCCCTCACATGGTGAAAAGTCCCGGTCGATTTGACTGTGTGAGATAGTCTCACTGGACGTCTGCTTGTGAAGACGAGCTACCGAAGGTCTTTGTTGATGACAGCGTTCGACGAGACAGTTGCGATGGCCGAACGTTTTCGGTCGGAAGGCTGTCGGTCAGCAGCGGCCCGCGGATGTTTAAAACGTACTCAATAAATGGCACCAATGATCTTGCAGGTCGTGGCGTAACTCCGTTCGGAGAACCACGTCGCTCTGCGACTCACCGGCGATACTGAGAAGAGGAGAAACTGGGATGTACGAGCGATTTACGGATCGAGCCCGTAAGGTCATGCAGCTGGCGAATCAAGAGGCTCAGCGGTTCAACCATGAGTACATCGGCACGGAGCACGTGTTGCTCGGGCTGGTCAAAGAGGGCTCGGGAGTCGCCGCGAATGTCCTCAAGAATCTGGACGTCGACCTGCGACGAATTCGCAACGAAGTCGAAAAGATCGTCCAGTCCGGACCGGACATGGTCACGATGGGCAAGCTGCCGCAAACACCGCGAGCCAAAAAAGTCATCGAATACGCGATGGAAGAGGCTCGAAATCTCAACCACAACTACGTCGGGACCGAGCATCTGCTGCTTGGCCTGCTTCGCGAGCAGGAAGGCGTCGCCGCTCAGGTTCTCATGAACCTCGGCCTGAAGCTGGAAGACGTTCGCGAGGAAGTCCTCAACCTGCTTGGACACGGAGTCGAAGCGTCCGAAGGCGGAGAACGGGCGACATCATCCGCAACTGGCGGCAAGGCTTCGAAAAGCAAAACGCCGGCACTCGACAGCTTTGGTCGAGACCTGACGGAACTCGCTAAGCAGGGCAAGCTTGATCCGGTCATCGGTCGAGCCAACGAAATTGAGCGAGTGACTCAGATTCTTTGTCGCCGTCAGAAGAACAACCCAGTGCTGCTCGGTGAAGCCGGCGTCGGAAAGACGGCCATCGTTGAAGGTTTCGCACAGCTCGTTGTTGACGGCAACGTCCCTGAACTGCTTCGCGATAAACGAATCGTCGTACTCGACCTCGCCATGATGGTTGCCGGTACAAAATACCGCGGCCAGTTCGAAGAGCGCATCAAAGCGGTCATGAACGAAGTTCGCCGAGCCAAGAACACGATTCTGTTCATCGACGAACTGCACACGCTCGTCGGTGCCGGTGGTGCTGAAGGGGCAATCGATGCTTCGAACGTTCTGAAGCCGGCACTCAGCCGTGGAGAACTGCAGTGCATCGGTGCGACGACGCTCGACGAGTATCGCAAATACATCGAAAAAGACAGTGCTCTGGAACGACGATTCCAGAACGTGATGGTTGATCCACCAACTGATAAGCAGACGGTCGAAATCCTCAAGGGGCTTCGCGAACGCTACGAACAGCACCACAAAGTACAGATTACTGACGACGCTCTCGAGAGTGCCGTCGAGCTTGCATCACGATACATCACCGGTCGTTGTCTGCCTGACAAGGCAATTGACGTCATCGACGAAGCAGGGGCTCGAATCCGCCTGAAATCAATGGTTCGCCCGCCGGACCTCAAGGAAATCGAAGAAGAAGCGGAACGGCTGAATCAGCAGAAGGAAGAAGCCGTCGCCAATCAGGATTTCGAAAAGGCAGCCGCGCTTCGTGATCAGGCAGACAAGCTCAAAAAGAAGAAAGAGCAACTCACGACCGAGTGGCGTGAGAAGTCAAAGGAAAACGAAGGCGTCGTTGACGAAGAAGTGATCGCCGAAGTCGTCGCGAAGATGACCGGTATTCCTCTGACTCGACTATCCAGTGAAGACGCCGTGCGTTTGCTTCAGATGGAAGACGAAATGCACGAACGCGTCATCAGCCAGGACGAGGCCATCAAACAGGTCTCGAAGGCTGTTCGTCGAAGCCGCAGCGGCCTGAAAGATCCGAAACGTCCAACCGGCTGCTTCCTGTTCGCAGGCCCGACCGGTGTCGGTAAGACGTTGCTGGCCAAGACACTGGCCGAGTTCATGTTCGGTGACCAGGAGGCCCTGATTCAGATCGACATGTCCGAGTACATGGAGAAGCACAACGTCAGCCGGCTGATCGGTGCTCCTCCGGGATACGTCGGCTTCGAAGAAGGCGGACAGCTGACCGAGAAGATTCGACGTCGTCCTTACGCGGTCGTGCTGATGGACGAAATCGAAAAAGCTCATCCGGACGTCTTCAACATGATGCTTCAGATCATGGAAGAAGGTCACCTGACCGACAGCTTCGGTCGAATGGTCGACTTTAAGAACGTGATCATGATCATGACAACCAATGCTGGTGCCCAGGCAATTGCTCACGGTGCGGGCTTTGGATTCGGCAAGAAATCAGAGGAAGCTGACTACGGCAATATGAAAAAGGAAGTCATGTCGGTACTTGAACGTGACTTCAAACCGGAGTTCCTTGGGCGTCTCGATGAGGTCGTCGTCTTCAAGAAACTTCAGGGCGAAGATCTCAAGCTGATTATCGACATCGAATTGTCGAAGGTCCGAGAACGTCTCGGCGAACGCGGCCTTGGAATTGAACTCAGCGACGCCGCGAAAGAGTTCATCATCAAGTCTGGTGGCGATCTTGATTACGGTGCTCGACCATTGCGACGTGCCGTTGAACAGGCGATCGAAGACCCGCTGTCCGAAGAACTGCTTCGAGGCGCCTTCGAAGGCAAGAACCACATTCTGGTGACAGTCAAGACGGTTGGCGATCGGGATCAGCTCGGTTTTGAGGGCGTTGCAAAGGACGCCGAAGAGCCCGTTGTTGAAGAGGCAGAGGCAGAAGTCGCAGCCGCCGCAGAATAGGTTTTTCTCCGACGACGATCGGGCACGCTGTATTGCCATGAATAATCGAGAAGCCTCGTCTGTTTCAGACGAGGCTTCTTTTGATACCTGTTGGGACAGATTCAGGATGAATGTTCTCGTACTGGCGCCACACCCTGACGACGAGGTTCTTGGTTGTGGAGGCACGATCGGTCGGCACGTCGCTGCTGGCGATTCTGTCTTCGTGCTGGTGGCGACCCGCGGTATGCCTGAGCTGTACCCCGATGACGCAATTGAGGTGGTGCGTGCAGAGGCTCTCGCCGCGCACAGGAAATTGGGGGTGACGGAAACACGGTTTCTGGATTTCCCGGCTCCGGCGCTCGACACCGTTCCTCGTTACAGACTTGCTGGCGCGGTATCGGACAGTATCCGGGATTTTTCTCCGGAATTGATCTACGTGCCACATCATGGTGACATTCACAGCGACCATTTTCACCTGCATCAGGCGGCTTTGGTTGCAGCTCGGCCACTCGAAGATTCGCCCGTGAAGCGGATTCTGGCATACGAAACACTTTCGGAGACCGAGTGGGCACCGCCGCAAATGGACGCGGTTTTCTATCCGACGGTGTTTATAGATGTGTCGGATTTTCTCCAACAGAAGCTGGATGCGATGTCGTGTTTCGAATCCCAGGTGAAAGAGCCGCCCAACGCGCGGTCGCTTCGCAACATCACCGCCCTCGCCCATTATCGCGGAGCGACGGTCGCCTGCGACGCGGCGGAAGGGTTCATGCTGATCCGCGAAATTATTTCGTAGGAGCACCGCCGCCGTTTTTTCCTCGCATTAAGTAGCTTGTTCTGTCGATTCGTAGCTCCGAATCACCGATGACTCCAAGTCATGTTGGTCGAATTTCGACGGAATGTTATAAGCGAGGGCGTGAGAGATCGCTCACGATGCGCGAATTTCCTCGACCATGAATCGAAGACATAACTGGCAGAGGTTTTTATCTGCCGGTGCAGTAATGGAGTGCTGCAAGAATGGCTCAACCAGACTTTTGCGAATTGCTTGACGAGTTGTTTGAACTCGATCCCGGAACGGCGACCAGCGCCACGGTCCTTAAACAGATTCCAAGTTGGAGCTCGCTGACCTTCGTCGGCCTGATTGCGATGATCGACGAAGAGTATGGAATCGCTCTTTCGCCTGGCGTCATCATGTCCAGTGAAACGGCGGGTGATCTGGAGCAGAAGTTCCGGGAAATACTGACCGCTAATGAAGCCGCCTGAGCAGGGCGGCTCGTTTGCCGTATGAGCAACTCGATTTCGAAGAGTCTCCGTGAAGCAGGGAAGCGTTCATGGCAATTGTCCGCGTTGAAAATGTTCGCATGGCCGGCCTTGCGTCGTCTGTTCCAGACTTTGTGAGAACTGTCGACGACGATGTCGAGCGGTTTCAGTCCGAGGACTTTCGCAAGATCGGCGAGAGCATCGGAGTGACGTCGCGTCGTATCGCTCCTGAAGGCGTTTGTTCCTCGGACTTGTGCGTCGCTGCTGCCGAGAGATTGCTCGAAGAACTGGACTGGGATCGAAATGCCGTTCAGGCAGTTCTGTTCGTAACCCAGACTCCTGACTATCCCGCTCCGGCGACCGCCTGCACGTTGCAGTCTCGACTTGGGTTGTCGACCAACTGCGCGGCAATGGATATCAACCTTGGTTGTTCGGGCTATGTTTACGGATTGGCGACGGCCGCTCAATTCGTGCAGGGAATGGCTGGTGGAGTAGAAAACGGAGGGCGTGTTCTGCTGCTCGTTGGAGACACGATCACCCACTTCGTTTCCCCCGACGACCGGTCCACCGCGCCCCTCTTTGGTGATGCGGGATCGGCGACGGCTCTCGAGTTTTCCTCGGCTGCTGAACCCATCGTATTTTCTCTTGGCACCGACGGGCGAGGGCTCAATCACCTGATCGTGCCGGCAGGCGGCGCCCGACAGCCTCGCACTGAAGCAACGGGAATCAGAACGTCTCGCGAGTCGGGCAACATCCGCAGCGACGAAGACATGTACATGAACGGTGCTGAGGTCTTTTCGTTCGCGCTCCAGGAAGTGCCCAAGATGGTTCGCAGCACGCTGGCGGAAGCAGGCTGGACGATCGACGAAGTCGACGGAGTCGTCATGCACCAGTCGAACGGGATCATGCTGAAGCATCTTCGCAAGCGACTGAAAGTTGACGAGGAGAATTTCGTCATCGCGCTGGAAGGCTACGGTAACGCGAGCTGTGCATCGATTCCTCTGGCGATGACGCATCAGTGGGCTCAGTCCGGCCAGAGCGAAAAGCGTAAGCTGGTTCTGGCCGGTTTCGGACTCGGTTGGTCGTGGGGCGGTGCGGCCATCACGTGCGAAAACGTCGTGATGCCGGAACTCGTCATTTACGAGACTCCGCAGCGTGAAGAGGCTGCCGATCTGCCATCGAAGAAGGCCGCCTGAAATGCACAACCCCATGGCTCTTGATGGCCGCACCGTGCTGGTTACCGGAGCTTCATCGGGACTCGGGCGTGCGATCAGCATTCTCATCAGCAGGCTCGGCGGACGAGTTGTGCTTGTTGCCCGGAGCGAAGAGCGTCTCGCGGAAACCATGTCGCTGCTCGAAGATGGTGAGCATCGCGTCGAACCTTTTGATCTGAACGACCTCGACGCGATTCCCGGATGGATGAAGAAAATTTCTGCCGACATGGGGACGCTCGACGGGCTGGTCCACAGCGCAGGTCTGCATGCCACGTTGCCGTTGCGAGTACTCAAACCGTCGCGGCTGGATGAGCTGATGAAAGTCAACGTGTCGGCGGCGATGGCTCTCACCAAAGGTTTTCGTCAGCGTGGCGTTCGAGGAGAGCACGGCAGCGTCATTTACTTGTCCTCGGTGAGCGCGCTGGCCGGATCCGCTGGCAACGCCGGGTACTCGGCGACGAAAGGCGCGCTGGTATCGATGTGCCGGTCGCTCGCGATGGAACTGGCGCCGGAGCAGATCCGAGTTAACTGTCTCGCCCCAGGGTGGGTGCCGACCGAGCTGGCGGCAAAGGCTGAAGCGAAACTTGACGATTCGCAGCTTGAGGCAATTTCAGACATGCACCCTTTAGGGCTCGGTCGACCCGACGATGTTGCCAATGCCGCTGCGTTTCTGCTCGCCGAAACCGGGCGATGGATTACCGGCCAAACCCTGGTGATTGATGGCGGCTACACCTGCCACTGATTCCGGATTTGCGTTTGGAAAAGAAGGCCTCGATCGACGATCAAGAATGGAACTTACGATGAGTGCTGAAACAAAGAAACGGCTCTTGATTATTGGTGCCGGCGGCTTTGGCAGAGAAGTTCTGCAGTGGGCTCAGGATATCCAGAGTCAGCGCGATGTTGACTGGGAATTCGGCGGATTCCTTGACGCGAATTCTCAAGCATTCGCTAACTTTGATATCGATTATCCAGTGCTTGGCAGCCCGGATAATTGGCAGCCGACATCCAACGATCGATTCATCTGTGCGATCGGCGATCCGACAATCCGATTGCGGATTTGTCGCGAACTTCAGAAACGTGGTGCCGAATTCGTCTCGCTGATTCATCCATCGGCAATCGTTGGTTCACGTTGCCAGATCGGAATCGGGACCATTGTGTGTCCCGGTGTGACCGTGACGGTCGATGTGACGATCGGAGAATTCGTCCTTCTCAACGTCCGGTCATGCGTTGGTCACGATGCTCGTGTCGGTGATGGCTGCACCGTGAATGACTTTTGCGATATCACCGGCAACGCGAAGCTGGGTGAGGGCGTTTTCCTGGGCAGCCACTCATCGGTGACTCCTTCCGCGAAGGTCGGCGACTTCGCGAGAGTCGGTGCCGGCAGCGTCGTGGTTCGCCCGGTGCGGGCTCACACGACCGTCATGGGCCCGACGGCCAAGCGAATCGATTGGGCGATTGATTCGTCGCCCTCGGCGGACGCAGCCTGACCCTCCAGAGAATTTTGCGGGACGATTGACGTGTCGGCGGTTCGCATCCTATGCACCGTCTGGATAATCGCATTCGCCTGCTTAGGAGTTCTGACAAGATGCCGCTCAATCGCCGAAGTTTTCTTCAAAGTTCAATTGCTGCCGGGACGGCTGCTGCCGCTTTCACCCCATCGGCAGCGTCGGCCGATCCCGTGAAAAAGGCGACGGCAGGAAAGTCGAGCGGCGACGAGGGGCGGCCACTGAATCCGCCAACTCAGCACGCGCGTGAAGTCGCCCTGGGTTTGCTGAAGCCTTCAGCGGCAGAGCTCGAACGTGGCCTCGATTTGCACGCCCAGTCGGTCGTCTTCGACGCGTACGGTTTCGCTCCGCGAGCGGCGGTGGACGGTGACGCTCTGGCCGAACTCGTCAAGCAGCGGTGCTCGTATCTTGAGTACAAGGACGCTCGCGAAGACATGTCGATGACTCGCTGCGTCTCGGACCCGGCTGAGCAGGCCGAATTCCTTGATGCCTGGCGAGCGTCCGGCGTGACGTGCATTTTCCAGAATGCGGGCGAGGAAGGCCAGGGCGTGATGATGCTGCTTAAACGCCTTTCCCGGTTCACTTACATGACAGACATGATGAAGGAGTTTTGCTCCAAGGCGGCAACTCCGGACGACGTGGTGGCGGCCAAAGAGGCCGGGCGGAACTGCCTCTACCTGACAGGCAACGGAGTTCCGCTGACCGAGCAATGGGAGTCCGTGCAGGGCGAGTTGAGGTATTTGCGAGTCTTCTTCGAACTCGGCATCCGAATGATGCATCTGACGTACAACCGGCGAAACATGATCGGCGATGGTTGCGCTGAAAAAGCAAACGGTGGTCTGAGTGACTTTGGTCGGACAGTGATTGCGGAAATGAATCGCGTTGGCGTGATCGCCGACTGTGCACACAGCGGATGGCAGACCAGCCTGGAAGCGGCTCAGGCTTCGACAAAGCCGATGGTCGCCAGCCACTCGACGTGTGGCGGTATCTTTCCACATATTCGCAGCAAGCCGGACGAAGTCATCAAAGCGATCGCCGACACCGGTGGATACATCGGCATCTGCTGCATCCCGCGTTTTCTTCGCGGCACGGGCGATATCAACGCGTTCCTTGACCACATTGACTACGTCGTTAAGAAATTCGGAGCCGATCATGTGGCGATCGGAACTGACGTCGCGTACTCGTCTCAGAACATCGGGGAAGAGAACCGCAAGGTTGGAACAGCTCCGCGTCAGCGAACGCGGTTTGCATCGCTCTGGCCGGCCGATGATTACAAGACGACGCCGTCGGCAACGCAGAGTCTGGCCTGGACGAACTGGCCGCTGTTTACTGTCGGGCTGGTCCAACGTGGCCACTCCGATGAAGTGATTCAGAAAATCATCGGAGGCAACGTCATGCGAGTCGCTCGCGCGGCGTTGGGCGGGTAGTGGCTGTCCGGCAGATGCTTTCGGACAGGCTTCGAAGTTATCGTCACGGACTGGGGCATGGCCTTCCGATTCACGGAAAGGCGGCGATCGCTCTCGGATGATTGAGCGAATTCGGTAAACTAAACCGTCGAGTTCTGAGTCGTCGCGAGCGTGGCGAGTCTGTAGTTGTGTGTTCGGAGTGAATCGTGTCGAAGCAACCTGTTTCTGCTGCACCGCAGATTGACCGGCGTCATGCACTGCAGATTGGTGCCGGACTGTTTGGCTTGAATCTGCCTCAGTTTCTGCGTGCTGCAAACGCCGCAGAGGGCGTGAAGCAGGACGTCTCGTGCATCTTCATCTTTCTGGCAGGAGGCGCTTCACACTTCGAGACGTTCGATCCAAAACCGGATGCGCCGCCGGAAATTCGCGGTCTCTGGAACCCGACCAGAACCAATGTGCCGGGAACCCTGATCTGCGAGAAAATGCCGCTGATGGCGCAGCGGATGGACAAGGTTTCGATCGTTCGATCATGGCGAGGCAAAACCGGATCGCACCTGACGGGCTCGCAACATGTCACCAGCGGATTCTTCCCGCCACCTTCCGGACAGCATTTTCCAAACTTCGGCTGCGTGGTGTCGGCTCTGTCTGGGAATCGTATTCCCGGAGTGCCCTCGCACTTTGGACTGCCGGTCGCGGCTCGCTACACGACGCCGGCTGGTTACCTCGGAACGGCGTTCGACGCATTCAATGTGAAAGGCGATCCGTGTTCTCCTGCCGTCGACTTTGGCAAACCGAATCTTGAAGAAGTACGGTTCGAAGATCGTCGATCGATGCTGACGCAACTCGACAACCTCTGCCAGCTCGGCGAGGTTAACGGTGGTTCGCTGGATGCTCACGACAAATTCTCGTCCGAGGCACTTGAGCTGTTGACGAGCGGCGCGATGCAGAAGGCAATGAATCTGGATGAAGAGTCCGTCGAGCTTCGCCAGCGCTACGGGCAGAACATCTACGGTCAGCGAGTTCTGCTGGCTCGACGATTGATCGAGGCCGGTTCCAGATTTGTGACGATCAATCAGGCGGTTCAAGGCGGCCTGTTTGGAGCCGGCACGACAAACGGGACCTGGGACAATCATCATCTGTTGTTTGAATCGATGATGTCGTTTCAGGACGAGCCGGCGAATATTCCTGGCACCTATAAATGGCACTCGACGAAAGGGCCGGGCAACCTGCCGCAGCTCGACATGTCTTTGTCGACGTTGCTCGATGATCTCGACGAACGCGGGATGCTGGATTCAACACTCGTTGTCGTCATGGGCGAATTTGGTCGCACGCCGCGCATCAACAAGAATGCCGGACGAGATCATTACCCGGGAGCGGGCAGTGTGCTGATGGCCGGTGCGGGAATCGCTCGCGGTGCGGTGATCGGAGCCACGGATCGAAATGGAGCCTCGCCGATCACTCAACCACACGGCCCTGAAGACATCGCGGCGACCATTTATCAGGCTCTGGGCTTCGACCATCACCAGACTTATTTTCCACGTCTGACTCGCCCGACTCCGATTACGAACGGGCAAGTGATCCCAGGGCTGCTCTAACCTGCGACCTCGAAGTGGCTACGTGGTGGCGCGTTGATCCTCAACGGCCGTCGAAAATCCTTCGATTGTGTTCTTCGCCATTTCGATGTTTCCTGCCTGATCACCGACCCGGATTCCGATACGTTTCATCGGTTGGCGAGTTTCTCGAAGTTCGTTGTTGACCAGTCTGACGTCTTTGGTTTGCCCGCGGATGTCGATCGCGATTCCGTCTTCGCCGCCGGTGTTGCTGATGCGGTTGTTCTCGACGAGGTTGCGGTTTGCCCAGAAGTCTCGACCGCGGTTGTCGTCTCGAAACAGAATGCCGACTTTGCCGCTGCCGGAGATTTCATTGTTCCGCATTACGTTGTCGGTGTCGTTATGTCCGATCGACGTTCCGTAACTTCGGTTGCCAATCATGCGGTTGCCTTCAGCCAGACCGAACTTCACACCCCAGCACCAGAACAGACCCTGGTCGTTGCGTTCGAGGACACAGTTGCGGATCAGCGGACGCTGGGAGCCTGAGCCGGGATGAACTCCCAGATTTTTGTTGTCGTGCGAGTGGCAGTTCTCGACGACGACGTCGTGGCAAATCTGAAAGCTGATCCCGTCGCCGTTGTAGTTGCGGGCTTCGACGTCGCGGACTGTGTAGCGGTTGCAGTCCTGTAGAAAAATGCAGCCGCCGTAGTTGCCGTTCAGGTTGGCGTTGTTGCTGCCGTTGCCGTCGAGCGTCAGTTCCTCGATGGATACGTCCGACGTGTATTCACTTGTGAAGAGCGGAAACAGCGACGAGCACGTTGGCTTCCCGCTGAGCCATAGATTCTTTCTCAGGCCGTCGCTCAATTTGAATCGATTGCCGGATTTCGCGATGAGACTTCGCTTAATTACGTCGGTGCTGCCGTTGTGCGGGTTCTTCGTTTGAAGGACGACTCCGTCGCCCACCTTGAAGTCGCCGGTACTGGCGAGCGTAATTTCCTGGTCGTACCAGTCCGAGTCGTCCGTGATGGCGATCGTTTCTGAAGCATTCTTGGTAATGATCGACTCCGGCCCGCTGCCAATCAGGCGAAGTTTCGACGGCAGATAGATCGAATTTCTCAGCGTGTAGGTTCCCGGCAGAATGCGAACCGTTCCGCCGCCAAGTCGCTTCACATAGTCGACAGCCGCCTGGATCACTCGGTCGCCGCTTCCATTGAGGTCGGCATTCTTCAACCCGACGGTGATCTCCAGCATTTCTTCCCAGGCCGGCTGATGCCGCTCGTCCCCGTCGGTGGCTCGCGGTCGGTCGACTTTCGGAGGCCCCTCGTTAGCGCGAGCCCTGCCTAACGTACCTGCAGCCAGCAGCCCGGCGGTCGACTTCAGGAAAGAGCGGCGACTTTCTGGTTCTACAAACATGACCGTACTCCGCGTGACGAAACTTGTATTGAGAAATATTGCTCCGGAGCGTGCTGAGCGGGTCTTCGTCATCTTTCAACGACTGCACAGCAGCAGCGAATGTCCGGGGACGGGAATCGGCCTTGCCGTTTGCCGTCGAATCATCGAAACATAATGCGGGGAAATCCACGTCGAGCCGAACGCTGACACTTGCGGTACTATTGTTTTTACCTTGCTTGGCGAGCCGGACGTCGTGGCCACGGCAGCGAATTCCGTCGATGGCGATTCAAGTTTGTAATCGCGATTCGTTATTTCGGCGTGTCTGGATATCTGACGACCTTGCCGTCGGCGCGATGGGAGAGCCTCTGGAAAGTGCCCCCAGCACGATCACCCGGTGCATCTGGTCGAGAGTTGATATCTTCACTTAAGAAACGCACGCGGCCGTCTCCGATCAGAAAGTTTGCGCCACCGAAGTGTCGACTCGAGAATGAGTTGTCGCCCGTGTTGATCTCGTTGCCGAAGCTGCTGTCAGTGACCTGATCGTCTTCGAATTCGTTTCCTCGAACTCCCATCCAGATGCCGGCTCGAGATTCGACGGAACGCTCTCCAACCATGATGATGTTCGACAAGCCGTCTTTGCAGTCGCGAACTCGCACCTTGCTGTTCAGGAAGAACAAGCCATCTGTTGATGTGAGTGTTGGCGATTGCCCCGGCCAGGAAATCCCAAAGTCAGCATTTCCCCATCGAGGTGCCGCAACGGGGCCGAAGTTGCCTGAATAGTTTGAAGTAGCGAACGAGCCGCGGAGCTCGTTCAACGCAGCGGTGGGGTCAGAGGGGCACCGCAGAGTCGGGAGATGCGTCTCCAGCAGCTTTCGATCATCTGCCCGTTCGTTTCGCATGTCGAGGTTCTTATAGAGCGGGGCCTGACCGAGAAACGGCAGAATGTAGCTTGTCCAGCCGAATCTTGGGACTGGTCCTGGATCTGGCGTGTGGGCAGTCCATCCAGGCGGAAATGTTCTGTGAACATCGTGGTAGTTGTGAAGAGCGAGACCGATCATCTTCAGATGTTTCACGCACTGATCGCGGCGTGCGTCAGCTCGGGATTCCAGAACGACTGGCATCGTGATTGATAATCCGATGGCAACAATGGCCAGAATGACCAATGTTTCGATCAGAGTGAAACCGTTTCGTAGTCTGTGAGAAGCCATCTTTGAGATTCCTGTTGAAAAGTCGTCACACCGATTTGTTGTTGGATCGTGATGCCGTCAGGAAGTCGCGGTCAAAACTCCAGGAATCGCCAACGATCACCGAAGCGTTCCATGATGACGACGTCTGCGGCACCGAATTCTGACAGCGGCAGTGGCGATCTTGCTGCGATCTTTGCTTGACTCTCCACCAACTTGCTGGTCAAGTCCTGAAACCGCCAGAACCCCTCAACTTTTTCAAAGCGGAACATTCTGTCCGGAAGCCGCATTTGCCGACCTCGACCTATGGAAATCAGTTGACCCCTCATCGAAATCGTTGCGGTAAGTCCAGATGCCTTGAGGACTTCTTGCGTTCGCAGAATGGCCTGCAAATCGCTCAGCATTCGTTCGGCCATTTCGGGATGCTGCTTTAACCGTGCAGCCAGTTGTTTGCCCCGAAGCGTTGCTTCAGGGTGGCCAAGCTCGCCGCGTGGGAACAGTCGCTCGATCAACGACTCTACCCGATTCGCCTCCAGATCCACGATGGCCGCCTGCAAAGCCTCGGCGAGGCTGCCCGAATAACCGTGCAACGGCTCCTGTGAAATCTCTGGGACAAGTTCATCCTTCGTAGATTTCGTTGACTCATCGGGAGGTGCCGGAATCGTGTATGTCGCCAGGAAGCCGCTGATGTTGATCTTCGGAGAGGTGCTCTTGGCTCGTTCAAGTCGTTTGATCACGTTGGCTGCCGCCGTGGGAGTCCTGATCCGTTCAAAAGATTTGCCCAGGCGTCCTCTTCGAGCCTGGCGAAGCTCATCGACAGGAGCGTAAAACTCAATGAACCCAACCACGTCGCCGGCCTTTAAGCGGGCGATTGCATCGTCCATCGCCGCTTGAACATCCTGCTCCGGTGTGGGCGCCTGATTGCTGGTTTTCTCGTCGCCTGTCTGTCCCGGTGAAGTTTGTGCAAACAAGCTGGTACCAGATGCGAACACCGCCAGAATCAGAAGTCGAATCACTGATTCACGGTACCAGGCATGTTGTCGTGTGAGGATCATGTCAGCCTCAATTTGGAGTCGTTAGGGCTCGCAGAGTCAGTCGCCTGCGTGAGCGGGAATTGTGAACGATTTAGAAGCTTCAAGCTACCAGCAGGCAACAAATGTTTTGGCAAGTTCTGGCACGCGTCGTTTGACGATTCAGCTTTCGCTCTTACGCTATTCCAGTCAGTGGGCAGCATGGCTTTACTGAGGTTTCAGAAGTCGGCAACGAGGAGAATTGCAATGAGTGCGTCGGGACGGTCGGTTAATGTTGCCATCATTGGCGGCGGGATGTTTTTTGACGAGATCATTGGGCAGAGTTTCAAAGACTTTATGCGCGGCGGTTTGTCAGGCGCTTTGACCAGTATCGGAATGAGCCACTTCGCTCCGGTGGTTGCCGACGTGGCAATCAATGTCTGTGCGGTGGGAACTCGCAGCGAGAAGAGCGGCACGGCGGGGCACATCACAAAATGGTTTGCGGATGAGTTTCCCGATCGGAAGATCGACCCCTGCTACGGCGACGCTGTCTGGAAAGACATTCTCGCTTCGCACAAGCCCGACGTTTTGTTTGTGGCGACTCCTGACCACGTTCACGCTCAGCCAATTCTCGATGCGCTGGAAGCAGGATGTGACGTGATCACAGAAAAACCGCTGTGCCTGACGATGGCCGAAGCGGATCAGGTCATCGCGAAGGCAAGGCAAGCTGAACGAGTCGTCGCGGTCGATATGCACAAAAGATACGACCCATTCGTCCGAGAGATGATGGGAAAAGCTACCGAGCAGTACGGGCCGATCAACCGAATTCGTGCCGTACTGGAGGAGCCGCTGGAAGTCAGCACCGAGGTCTTTGCCTGGGCGGAGCAGAGCAATCCTTTTGCTTATGTCGGCTGCCACTGGCTGGACGTCGTGCATCATTATCTGAACGTGAAGCCCGTGGCGGTGTATGCGACCGGGCAGAAGAATCTGCTGCTCAACTGGGACAAGCACCACATCGAAGTCGCGCGTCGTCGTGGTGTCGATCCCGCAAGCTTCAAACGGCAGGAACCGATTCGAACGTGGGACAGCGTCGACGTCGCCGTCACCTATGACAACGGGATGCGCGGAGACTACAACAACAACTGGATCAACCCGGCGGAGTTCGAAGGAGCAGTCAACCAGGAAATCGAACTCTACGGCATCTACGGACGAGGAATCGTCGACCAGCAGGAACGCGGCTATCGCGAAGCCATTATCGGCGATGGTTCTCGAACTCGTAATCCGTCGTTCGGTGGCCGGATTCACCACCGCGGCGGGCACCCTGAAATCTTTGGATACGGCAAAGCATCGATTGCAGCAGGGTTGCTGGCCATAGTCCGTCGAAGAATCCTGGGTGAGTCGATGTCCGAGATTGAAGGCAGTTATCCGGACGCGCAAAGCCAGCGCGACATCGTTCAGGTTATTGAAGCGGCATCGGTCGTTGCTGAAAAGAACTATGAAGCGTTCCAGGCGGGCCGCGGCACTCCCGTTTCGGCTTTGCTCGGCGATTCGGAAATTCAGATTATCGAACCATAATTGGACAGCGCCACTTCGGGGTTATGCACCTCTCCCTCTGGGAGAGGTCGCGGTCTCAGCCGCGGGTGAGGGCGTGCATATTCGCCAGCTCTGACATAATTTCCTGCAAAACGTTCAAACAACCCTCTCCCGGCCCTGAGAGGCCGACCTCTCCCAGAGGGAGAGGTGAAGCTAAATGGCGCTGTCCAATTAAGGACCTGCGGGTTGGGCCTTGATTGACTTCACGAAGGCAATGACGTCGGCGATGTCCTGGCGTTTGAGATCTTTCTCAAGGCCCACGGGCATCAGCGAGAGCCCCGTCGAAATCATCTGATCGATGCTGCTTCGCAGGATAACGTCCTGCTTACCTTCGGCTCGTTTGAGCGTCACGCTTCCCGCAGATTCGGCAGCGACGATACCGCTGAATACTCGCCCCTGTTCGGTGACGACTGTGTAGACATTGAAGTTGGGCTGCGCTTCGCGATTCGGATCCAGGATGGCCACCAGCAGGTCAGCGTCGGATTTATTCTTCACCGATGCGAGGTCAGGAGCCACCTGCTGACCGACTCCGCCCGCTCGGTGACAAGCGGAACAGATCTTCTTGAAGACGGCCTGACCGCGTGTAATGTCGCCATCGAGAGTCAGCACGTCCTGATAGCTGGCGACGACTTTGGCGCGATCTGAATTGACGTCGACGCCAAACAGTTTGCGGCTGCGCGAGCTAACCGCCGAATTCGGATGGTTCATCAGGAGTTGCTTGCGGTCGCGCGTG
>JBLFXD010000024.1:0-18645 GCA_047611045.1 Planctomycetaceae bacterium
TAGCCCGGCTGAGCCAGTCCGCAAATACTGTAAAACAGAAGCAGTCTGTCACCGAATGCGTGATCGCTGGGCTCGATGAAGACAGTCTGCTTTCGGTCGGCAGGCAACGAGCGTACGAGCGTGTAGGAATCTCCGGACCTCGTCCACTCGATTCCGGGTTCGTGCCGGAAGGCTTCGATGAGCAGAGATTCGAGGTCGCGTTCCTGGCCAAGTACCGCGTGCAGAAGTTGTGATGCCTCGATGGCGTCTTTCGGGCGGTTGCTCGGCGCGGGGGCCGTCATCATCGCGACGCACTCGGCGACTTCCAGAGGGACGTCAGACCGGACTCGGCGAACGTTGGGGATGGGTTCGTTGCGGCCTTTCCAGCGAAGCTGCTGTAGCGACTCGGCCTGGTAGGGGAGTCGTCCGGTCAGAGCGAGAAACAGCGTGACTCCCAGAGCGTAAACATCGCTGGCCGGGGAGGCCGCTTCGCCCTGAAAGAGTTCCGGGGCCATGTAATTAGGTGTGCCGCAGATGCCGTCGGCAATGGGTTTGCCTTTACTATTAAGTACTCGTTTCGCGAGGCCGAAGTCGCTGATCTTCGGGTCGCCGCGTTTCGTCAGCATGATGTTGTCAGGCTTGACGTCGCGGTGAATGATGTCGTCGCGGTGGGCGGCGGCGAGTCCATCGGCCGTGCGGGCGATGAGCGACAGGGCTCGCGGAATGGTCAGCTGTCCTTCGTCGTTGATTAACTGTTGAAGCGACCGCCCGGCGATGAATTCCATTTCGAGGAAGTGCTTCCCGTCGACCTGTCCGACTGCATGGACCGTGACGATGTTCGGGTGAACGAGTGCCGCGGCCGCTCGACCTTCTTCCACGAATCGGGCAACGTATTCCTGATCGCACGTTGCGCGACGCGGAGACAGCAGTTTCAGAGCACAGCGGCGTTCGAGATCTTTGTGATGAGCCAGGTAGACTCGACCCATTCCGCCGCTGCCGATCAGCGAGATGCACTGATAGACGTGCAGGGCCTGGCCGATCAGCGGATCGTTTTCGGCGGCGACCTTGGCGATTTCTCGAAAGCCTTCTTCGCTGGCGTCTCGTGAGACGATGGTTTCGTCGCCGGAAGTGTCATTGAAGGTGCAGTGGTGGCCGCAGTTGGGACACTCGTCGTCGTTCGATCCGCACGGGAAGCGTTCGTTGCAGCCAACGCAGAACAACGTCCAGGTGGCAGAAAGGTCGCCTTCGTGCAGCTTGTCGGCAGAATTGGAATTCACTCGGACTCTTCCTCAGCTCCTGACAGTAGGACCGAATCCAGACTTCCCGCGTGCCGGATCGGCAACCTGATGGCTTCTCGCGAATTTGCTCCGACGCCACCCCGCAAAGCGGGAAGAATGAGAGACCATCCTACTGAATGAACATGACGGTCGCGATTCTCTCCATTTCCGGTTTGCCGCAAACGGGCGATTTGGTCTGTACGGCAGAGTCCGCATTTTGCCTGACTGTTCTGACCTGAAGCCGCTGCCGCACCTGCGGAGTCGTTTTCAGGCGGTGGCCGATTGCCCGCTTGATTCTGTTGAGCGAGCTGGACACCGTGCTGGTGATTGTCTCGTTCCTGTGATAACAGCCTGACCTCTTTTCCAAGAGCCAGTGCGGAGAAGACATGCCCGACCCGACGACTCCCGACGACCGTCTCGACCCTCAGCCGGCAGAAACACCTGACGACTCGCCGTGGATTGAAGACTCGTCTGCCGAACCGGCCCTCGACGAGGCGCCGCTTGACGCGGCAGCCCTCGACGTAGAGGCCCGAGCCGAAGTCGCGGCATTTCGTGAAAATCTCGAATCCGGAAGCGTTGCCGGCAGTGCGAGCTCGGACGCTGATGATCGCGAAGAAGTTTCCCGGCAGCTCCGGTCGCTGCGTCGTCTCATGACTCTTCGCCCACCCGGACCGGGGATTCCGGAAGCGGTCGCGTGGATGGTCGCCGTAGTGCTGGTTCACATTTTGGGTGGGATCGTCGGTGGAGTGGTTATCATCGTCGGCCAGGTCATGCGTTCCGTGACGCCAGGAACGCCACCGACGACGGAAATCGTGCTGAATGTAGTCAAGTCGTTTCCGCAACTTGTGGACACTTATTTGTTCGAGTTGATGATGGTCGAAACGATCGTCTTTTTTGTGGCCGCGGTGGTGGCTACCCGTCTGCGACTTGGCGCAAGAATGCCGCGACTGCTGGGGGTTCATGCATTAACGACAAAGCACTTGCTGCTTATTCTGGCAGTTTGGATCCCGTTGGCGCAGTCGTGCGGTGGCCTTCAGCTTCTGACTTCAGCAGCGTGGGAGCAATGGTTTGCACATCTGCCAGGCATGAGCTTCTTTGATAATACGAATGTCAATGAGACCATTAAGCCGCTGGGGGAAAGAGTCCCCATTGGACTTCTGTTCCTGGTCATCGCCGTCGCGCCAGCGATTACTGAGGAAATTATCTTCAGAGGAGTCATCGGCCGAGGTCTGGTGGCTCGGCACGGGATCCTGGCTGGAGTGATCATGACTTCCGTGCTGTTTGCCGCCGTGCACATTCATCCGGCTCATGTGGTGGCGCTACTGCCGCTCGCATTTTTTATCCACCTGATTTATCTGGTCACGCGGAGCATTCTCGCTCCGATGCTCCTGCATCTGCTCAACAATTCGCTGGCGGTCGTGCTGCTCAAGATAACGGCGACGACACCCGCCCTCGCGGATGCCAGCGAACCGAACATGCCGTGGTATGTCATGGTGATTTCTGCCGGCATCGTCGGGCTGGTCGGCTGGACTCTGTGGCAAAGCCGAGTCGAATACCGGACCGACGACGACGAACTGTGGAGTCCCGGTTACCCATCGGTCGAGATTCCTCCGGCGTCGGCGGGAGCGTCGCTCACGATGACGGATTGCCCGGTCGGACTTCATCGAGGTGCGATCGGTCTGGCGGGGGCGTATTCGCTGATGTTTGTCGTGTTGCTTGTCTTAACGCTGACCGGCCATATTTCGGCATGACCCAGACCGATGGTCGATCCGGACATGCTGGTTGAATGAGCAACTTGACGCCGGTAGAATTCCGCGACTCAAATACTTGAGACGAAGCAGTTTCCGACCAAACGGCGGCTTCCTCAATTCGAAAAGAACAGGCTCGCAGATTCGCACAGCAGACAGCCGCCGCGAGAAGACTGGATACTCTCGGCGATAAGGAACACGAGTTCATGGTGGAGATGGTCCGGCCCGACGGCCCCGAGCAACAGCGAGATCTCATCCATCGTGCTGCGCAGGTGCTATCGCAGGGAGGGCTGATCGGCCTGCCGACTGAAAGTAGCTACGTTCTTGCGGGTCTGTCAAATTCGGTTCAATCAGTTGTGAATTTAGGCAAATATCGTCAGGGGACGACAACGCTGCTTTCCCGGTCTGTCGAAGAAGCGTTTGACTTTCTTCCGGACTTATCGCGAGTTGGTAAAAAGCTGGCTCGCCGCTGCTGGCCCGGTCCCGTGATTCTGGCATCCGATTCCGCAGCTATTTCGGGTGGACTTGCTGATGCCCTGGGCGCCGAAACTCGAGCGCTGCTCGGCAACGACCGCGTCAACGTCACGGTCTCCTCAGACTCGATGGTGACGGAAATCGGCCGAATTCTGCCCGCTCCGCTGATCGCGGTTGTTCCGGACACGCCCGCGTCGAAAGCTGCAGATTTGAACGGTCTGTCTGAAGGCGCTGAGTTCGTCGTTGATCTCGGCGAAGTGCGATTTCCCGACGGCCCGACTTCGGTAAACCTGACTGGAGACGAATTCACCGTTTCCCGCGAAGGCATCGTCAGCAGCCAGAGTGTCCGTCGCATGACGGCTGAAGTCATTCTGTTTGTCTGCACGGGGAATACCTGTCGCAGCCCGATGGCGGAAGCGATTTTCCGACAGATGCTTGCTGAACGAATCGGTTGCAATCCGGACGAACTTCCGGATCATGGATACTTCGTTTCGTCGGCCGGAATTGCCGCGTCGTACGGGGCTCCGGCGAGTCCGGAATCGGCAACACTGGCAGCAGAGCGTGGAGCAAATCTGGACACTCACGAAAGTCAGCCTTTAACCGAACGCTTGCTGAATCATGCTGACTTTGTCTACACCATGACTCGCGGTCACCGGCAGGCGATCGTGACGAGGCGGCCAGAAGTAGCGGACCGAGTTCGAGTTCTGGCGAGTGATGGCGGCGACGTCCCCGATCCGATCGGAGGAGGGATGGATGAATATGAGCGTTGTCGAGAAGCGATCGAGAATCATCTCAACCGGATTCTGGCAGACTTTCCGCTGCCCGATCCATCCTGATCAGGACCTTCGCCCTGAGGGTCTGACTGTTGCAGAGTTCTCTGGCAGCAGCATGTCAGAATTCAACTGTCAGCTTTGAGTTACTGAAGTCGCGGCCTCTGCGCCGCAGGTGAAATGATGAAAATTGCCGTCGCAAGTGACCACCGTGGAGTCAGCGTTCGCGCGCGCGTCCTCGACATTATTCAAGGCATGGGCTTTGAAGGCGTCGATTTTGGTGCCAAGGGCGAAGAAAGCGTTGACTATCCGGACTACGCTTCCAAAGTGGCAGGAGCCGTGTCGTCTGCTGAGGCGGATCGTGGCATTCTGATCTGCGGAACCGGCATCGGCATGTGCATTGTCGCGAACAAGTTTGACGGCGTCCGCGCCGCACCGGTTCATGACGACATTACCGCCGCACTCAGCCGACAGCACAACGACCTCAACGTACTTTGCCTCTCCGCCGATCTGATCAGCGATCAGGCACTGGATCGAATTATCGAAACCTGGCTGAAAACCGACTTCGAGGGCGGACGACACGCCCGTCGACTGGAAAAAGTCGCTAAGATCGAGTCCGATAAGCATGATGAGCCGCTTGTCCAGGAAGACCCCGTCTCCTGAATCAGGGCTAATGACCGCCGAGCAGGGATGAACTCGCAGGTTCCATCTCGTGAAAACTCGGCAATTGACAGCGAAAGTGCAGGGAGCAGCACCCGATGGATCTGGCCTCGCTGAAGTATGCAAAGAGTCATGAATGGGTCGCCGTCGAAGGCGACATCGCCACGATCGGCATTACCGATTTCGCGGTGAAGGCATTGACCGATCTGGTCTACGTCGACCTTCCGGCCGTCGGTGACAACCTCGCCGTCGGCGACAACTGTGGGGAAGTCGAGAGCGTTAAAGCCGTCTCCGACCTCTACGCGCCCGTCAGCGGCGAGATCGTCGAGGTCAACGAGCAGATTTCAGACAACCTCGATCTTCTGTCTGACGACGCTTTCGGTGCCGGTTGGATTCTGAAGATCAAAATGGCGTCGCCGGCTGATCTCGACAACCTTCTCGACCGCGCCGCCTACGAACAGAATTGTCAGAACGAAGATCATTGATCTGTTTATGCGGGTTCGTCCCGTGTGCCACTGGCTTTGCCAGTGCCGAATCAATTGACATCCCTGGTTTTGAAGCACTGGCGGAGCCAGTGGCACCCACGACACACCTCCCGCCACGGATGGCTGCGGAATCGAATTTCCGCGTGCAGATTTCGCAGACACATCCCATTTGGCGATTGCACCCAGTTCGGCCCACGGCGGGACAGTGCTACTTTCGGAGGTTCGGTTGAGCTACCTCTTCAACACGCCTGACGAGCAGCGGGAAATGCTCGAGACGATCGGCGTCGATTCGATCGAAACCCTGTTCGACCAGATCCCAGAGTCGCTGCAATTCAAGCGGCCACTCGACATGCCGCCGAAACTTTCGGAGTTGGAACTCGAGCAACTGGTTCGCGAATTGGCCTCGCAAAATGTGGGACCTTCCGACCGTTCATGTTTCCTCGGCGGCGGAGTTTACGACCACTTCATTCCGTCGGCCGTCGACGCGATCGCCGGCCGCAGCGAGTTCTACACCGCGTACACGCCGTACCAGGCCGAGGCCAGCCAGGGCAGTCTGCAGACGTTCTTCGAATATCAAACGCTGATCTGCCAGTTGACCGGCATGGACGTCTCAAACGCCAGCCTCTACGAAGGCGGGACAGCAGTCAGCGAAGCTGTCTTCATGGCGATGCGATGCACGAAGCGGCACGGTCGAGTCGTCCTGCTCGGCTCGCTTCACCCGGAGTATCGCCAGGTTGTCGAAACCTATCTTGGCCGCATGGATTGCGAACTGGTCATCGTCCCAACTCCGGGCGGTACGGCTGCTCCAGACGCGGTCGAAGAAGCCATCGATGATCAAACGGCGTGCGTCGTCGTTCAACATCCCAACTTTTACGGATACCTCGAAGAGGTCGAGCAAATATCGGCGATGGCTCACAAGCACGGAGCACTTTCAGTCGTCTCGTTCGATCCGATCAGCCTCGGAATTCTGAAGCGTCCGGGCGACCTCGGAGCCGACATCGCCGTCGGAGAAGGCCAGTCGCTGGGAACTCCGATGCAGTACGGCGGACCGTTTCTCGGCATCCTCGCCTGCAAGCAGAAGTTCGTTCGGCAGATGCCGGGGCGACTGATCGGACAGACTACGGATCGAAACGGCGATCGCTGTTTCGTGTTGAATCTGCAGGCTCGCGAGCAGCACATCCGTCGCGAAAAAGCGACCAGCAATATCTGCACGAATCAAGGTCTGATCGCCATTCGAGCGACGGTCTTCATGTCGTTACTCGGCCCGGCCGGAATGCGACAGGTGGCCGAGTTGTCGTGCAGCAAGGCTCACTACGCAGCGCAGCGATTGACCGAGCAGGACGGCATCGAACTGGCGTTCGATCAACCGTTCTTCAAGGAGTTCACCCTTCAGTGCCGCGACGGCGCCGAAGCCGTCATACAGCGAGCAAAGCTCGCGGGCTTTGATATCGGCCCGGCATTGCGGCGGGTGTCTGACAATGAATCCGAAGATCGACTTCTGGTCGCGGTGACCGAATGCCGGTCACGCGAAGAAATCGACGCTCTGGCCGATGCGATTATGCCACCGAGTAATCCGGCATCCGACAACGACGAACTGGCCACCAGCGGCGCCGCTGTCGGAGCGCCGCACGACGCCACTTTGCAGTCAGTACGAAGCTCAGCTCGGAAGACAACATGAGAAACGAACAGGCTACACAACTGCTTTTCGATCTGTCGGTGCCGGGCCGCTGCGGGGCCGAGTACCCTGTATCCGACTGTCCGGAATTCTCGTCGACGGCGTGTATCCCAGCTGAGTTTCTCAGCGACACACCGTTGCCGCTTCCGGAAGTCAACGAGCCCGACGTCATTCGGCACTTTACCAACCTGTCGACGCTGAACATGTCGGTCGATACGCATTACTACCCGTTGGGTAGCTGCACGATGAAATACAACCCAAAACGGCACGAACGCCTTGCTGCCGTTCCGGGGCTCGTCGATCTGCACCCGTGGCAGTCGGAAGAGAGTCTGCAAGGGATGCTGCAGATTCAGTTCGAGATGCAGCAGATGCTCGGCGAAATCGCAGGGTTGCCAGCAGTCTCGTTGCAACCTGCTGCGGGTGCGCAGGGCGAACTGGCGGCATTGCTCGTTGCGTCAGCGTACTTCCAGGACCGTGGCGAGAACCGAACAAAGGTCATCTTCCCGAACAGTGCTCACGGTACGAATCCAGCGAGTGCCGCGCTGGCAGGCTTTGACTGCATTCAACTCGGGGCAGGGAAGAACGGTTTCGTCGATCTCGAAGAATTGAAAGAACACCTCGACGATCAGACGGCCGTGTTCATGATCACCAACCCGAACACGCTCGGATTGTTTGAGCCAGAGATCGACGAAATCAGCAAAATGCTGCACGACGTTGGCGGCCTGGTTTACATCGACGGTGCCAACATGAACGCCATTCTCGGCATCGCTCGGCCGGGCGACTTCGGCGGCGACATGATGCACTACAACGTGCACAAGACTTTCACCGGCCCTCACGGTGCGGGAGGGCCAGGAGCCGGCCCGATCGCAGTAAGAGACTTTCTTGCAGATTATCTACCGGGACCGGTTGTCGCTCATGACGAAGAGTCCGGGGAGTACAAACTGGAGACTCCGGCAAAATCGATCGGTCGAGTCCGGTCGTTCTTCGGCAACGTCGGGATTCTTCTCCGAGGTTACTTCTATCTGCGAACGCTCGGCGGTGACGGTTTGAAAGAGCTGTCTGAACACGCGGTGCTCAACGCGAACTATCTCAAAGAAAAGCTGAAGCACATCCTGCCGGTTCCCAACGGCGAACGGTGCATGCACGAGTTCGTCGCGTCCGCCCAACATCTGCAGAAGGAGCGAGGCATTTCGGCCATGGACATCGCCAAGCGATTGCTGGACTACGGTTTCCACGCGCCGACGGTCTATTTCCCGTTGGTCGTGCCCGAAGCGATCATGGTCGAGCCGACGGAAACCGAATCGAAGGCGACTCTCGACGCCTTTGCCGAGACGATCGAAAAGATCATCGCCGAAGACGCAGAGTTGCTCCACACCGCTCCGCACACGACTCCGGTATCCCGTCCCAACGATGTCCAGGCAGCACGCAATCCGATCCTCTGTTGGTCACCGGCCTGCGACGCTTGAGGAACATGACGATTGCGTCTGGTTGATCAACCATTCAAGACCGCACGGGGAATTCGGGTCTTGAGTCTTGCTGCGCAACTGCGGCGGCATAATCCAAACGGCTGCGGGAGCCGGAAGAATCCGCTTCGCTGTTGCGGCCCGAGCGTTTGTTGCTTCTGGCAGTGGTCACGCTTATTTCGAACCAGCGGCGTTTCGAATCGTCGCTGCGGAGTTGCCACTCTGACGATACGCGGGTGGGCGCCATCGTGTGCACCAATCTTTCGCCTCCGTCACGAGAGCAACGTCATGAGAACCCGATTCATTCATCTAACCGCGCATTGTCTCACGTTGGCCGGGCTTCTTCTGGCAGCACCACGTGTCGGGCACGCCGATCTGACCGACCTCTTTCAACCTGGATTGCCAGACTGGGTTTCGTCGATGGCGAGCGATGCCGGTCCTTCGGATTGTTGGGGCCCTGTTGACTGCACTCCCGCGATGCTTGGTGACACGTTCGTCGGTTTGCTCGACATCAACACCGACAACGACGGCATCCTCTCTGCTGGGCGAATTCCGTTCCCCGGTGGATCCAATCGTCTGGTGATCGCTCGAAACAACAGTGCTCTGGTGCGTGATCGATTTTACGTTGCCTACGAACACACAACCGGTGCGTTGAGTGCTTCAAGTCAGTCTGTCATGTCGAACAATGCGAGTCTCGATCGCACGATTCTTGGACTGGAGAAAGTGTTTCTGGATGGGCAGGCTTCGCTTGAGATCCGACTACCGTTCGCGGCTCAGCGAGACTTCACATTCAACCGGTTTTCAATTCAGGGCGATGGTGAGTTTGGCAACGTCGGTCTGATCGGCAAACTTCAGCTTGCGAAAACGGAGAACAATGTTGTCTCAGCAGGACTAGCCGTGCAGCTTCCCACCGGCGGCGACATCAACGGAGAGTTCGACAGTCGTGCATTCACGATCGTGAACGACGCCGTGATCATTTCGCCGTTTCTGGCTTTCGCGGCCACACCAGACTCGAACTGGTTCTACCAGGGTTTCGCGCAGGCAGACTTCACTGCTAAAGGAAATACCTTCAGCGGCCTCGGTCAGTCGACGGAGTTCGATAGTCAGTCACTGTTGAGACTCAGCGGCGGCGGCGGTCGTTGGTTCTTTCGAAAGAACCAAGGACTGTTGCGAGGACTTGCCGGTCTGGCTGAGCTGCATTTTACGACGACGCTCGAAGACTCTGATTCAACGACGCTGGTGAGCATGGCGAGTGCCCAGACACTTTCGAATGTGGAAAGACATCAGAGCGTTCTCAATCTAACGAGCGGGCTTCATCTGGAATTGCCTGGCAAAGCCAACGCTCGCGTGGGTGTGAACGTTCCGCTTCGAGACGATCAGCGATTTCACGACGCGACGCTGATGGTTCAGGTTAATATCCCTCTGTAGACGTCTGACGCGTACGCCCGAAAATGCTTCTGGCCAAAGATCGACCGCCGCTGGTCACAGCCCTGTGAGTGGCCGGGCGTAGTAAGCCCACAACGCGACGACTTCCCGAACCATCATGAAATGTCTGTTCGGTAGTCGGTTCTTCTGCTTCGCGGGGACGGTGAACACGTCGACGCCCGCTCGCTGATAGGCGAGTTTGATTCTTGGCAGGTGAAAGTAGTGGCTCACCGTCAGAATTCGTGTGAAGCCGTGCTGTCGGAACAGCGGAACAGTGTTCGTTACCGTTTCGTCCGTGCTCAATCCCATGCTGTCAATCAGGATGGATTCAGACGGGACGCCGAGTTTGACAGAGAAGTCTCTCATCGCCTCGGTTTCGTGGACGTCTCCGCGCCCAGGACCGCCGGACATAACCAGGTGAGCAACCAGTCCTTCGTGATAAAGGTCGCACGCACTGCGGACTCGATCAGTCAAGGCGGTTGAAAGATTTCCGTTCGAATAAACTTTGCAGCCGAACACGACTGCAGCGTCTCCGGGCCGGCGGTAGTCGGTCCAGCCGAAACAATGAATCTGCAGCAGAGGGAACGCGGCCTATGCGAATTTGCGGCCACATCATGTGAGAAAACCGGCGCGTCGTGACACATCGGCGTACGTTGCAGAAGTCGGTTGATCAACGGGATCTGAGTGAGGCGTCTGACGTTGCGGAAGTGCCGTGCCGTCATCTCCGACGAGATGCTGAGTTGCTCCTACCGATACGGTAGAAGTCGGCGTATTATGAAGGGGCCAAGCATGTCAAACTGTTCCGTTCTTGCGTTCCTGTCCTGGAACAACCCAACTCCACGATTGTCCTTTTGAGTGTGCCGACTCCCGTCGTCTGAAGTCTCGTTCGTGAGTTCTGTGATCAGGGTTCACTGAAATGCGACGAGCTTCTCAGGGGGTAGCAATTCGTCGCGTCATGATGATGACTGAGAACAGCAATGCACGCCGCCAATCATGTGCGCTGAGGATCCCTCGACAGTCGGCGGGAGATCATACACCGGACTGGTTGTTTACTCTCAGTCGATGGTTCACTTCGTTGGCATTCGTCGTCGCGATCGTTGCCGGAGGAACGAACCAGGTAGCCGCGCAAGCCACCTTGCCAGATTCGGCAGCCACAGTTCCCGAAACGCCAGCCGCTGAGAAGGCTGCTTCAGTCACAGCCGCTCAACTCACAGATCCGCCGAAGGCGAATGAGCATGTCATTTTCGTGGATGAGAATGGCGAAGTTGTTCGGCTGACCGCTGGAGGGCAGATTGGCGAATACCTCAAGTGGCGCGAGCAGCTTCTCCGTGGCGACAAGGACAAGCGACCTGGCTACTACATTGCTGCCATCACTCTGGCAGGTGACGTGAACGCTGGTCGAACGGCGGCAAAGCTTGACGCATCGATCGAAGTGGTTGTCAGAGATGGCACTGATCATGTGGAAGTGCCGCTTCGCTTGAACGAGGCGACGTTGCTGAAGCATCGGCAGACCGCGTCGGGCGACGTCGAGTTCCTTCCGGCCGATCGTGGCACGGGGTTGAAGTGCCGCATTTCAAAACCCGGTCAGCACAGGATTGATCTGCAGCTCTCTGTGCCGGTTCGGAAATCTGGAAACTCATACCGTGTGCTGTTGTCGTTGCCCTGGGCGGCTCAGAGTTCGCTGCGACTGGTCGTTCCAGGAGACGCAATCGCCATACGTCCAGACGAACTGGCCGACATTGAGGTTGAAGCGCTTCCTGATGCACGTTCCGCATTGATTGTGCATGGCCTGGACGAGCTGCTTGATCTTCCGTGGCAGGTCGTGAACACGCAGCCGGAAGAGAAGACGGCACTTCAAGTAGAGACGTTGATGGCTGCGGACGCCGGGGTGGATGGAGTCGCGATCGAGGCCGTGCAGACGATCACCGCAACGGGCGGCAGATTCGATTCGATCAGGGTCAGTGCGCCGCGAGGATTCAGTGTGTTAGCTGTCAGCAGTCCGACTCACGAATCGATTCAGACGTCCGACCTGCAGACGAATCCTGTCGTGATCTCGCTCCAGGAAAGTACAGCCGGTCCGGTGAGATTGAAGTGGCTGCTGTCGTCGGAAGAGCGAGCGGATGCCAACCTGATTTCGGTTAATGGCTTTGATGTTGAGAATGCGACTCGAGAGGAAACACTTGTTGGAATCAGTGCGGCCGAAGGATTCAGGTTGAGCCAGTTGACGCCGAGGCCACAGCAGGTGCAGCGGATTTCGACATCGTTGTTTCGCAAGCGAGTCGAGACACTGTTGGATCCGCAGATTGAGTTTCAGCAGGCATATCGACTTGCGGGTCAGAATTCTCGCGTGCAGTTTCGGATCGACAGAATCGAAGCAAGCTATCGAGTCAGTCCCGCTTACGAACTGATGTTTCGGGAAGCTTCTGCTGATTTGACGGCTCGCTTCGAAATCATGGTGTATCGAGGTTCGTTGGATCAGGTTTCGCTACGGTGGCCAGGTCTGGCGTCGCAGGAGTGGGAGCAGGTTGAGGTTGCGGATCCCGCTGATCGAACTCACGTTGCTGGAATTTCAATCGGTCGTCCCAATAGTTCTGTCGACGTGGGACCGAAGCCGAACGGTGCATTGATGGCTGACACGGTTCAGCTTCAGTTCGTTGAGCCACTGAACCGAACTCACGGAGCCGTGACAATCGAGCTTCGCGCACGCCGCCCTGTTCCGCTTGGTGAAGAACCGTTCTTGATCTCAATTCCAATGGCAGACTCTGAGTCCATGCCGGTCTCGCGAGTGACGCTTCTGAACGCAAACAACGTCGAAAGTACGATTGCCGGGGCAGGCGATACTGATATCCGGTTCCTTTCAGAAGAAACCAATATCGGGACGGTCGATGTCAGCAACGTTCCGTTGAATCTGGTGCCGAGACGGCTGGAAAGCGCATCGCGAGACCTCGAATTCCGAGCAACAGTAACGACTCATAAGCAGGACGTAACATCGTCGTCTCATGCGGTACTGACGCTGTCGGAGGATCAGATCAACGTTGAGCAGCGGCTTCGCTATGCGGTCACGTATGAAGAACTCGATCGTCTTAGAATTCTTGTTCCTGGTTCTGTGAGACCTGATGAATTTCGACTCGTGGCCGCAAACAGCGACGCGGCGATTCCTCTCACAGCGGAATTGGGCGGTTTGGAGATCGACGGCGTTCGGCAGGTCCGCGTTGATTTGCCGGAACCAGAGCTTGGGCAGTTCGAAGTTCTATGCTCTTACTCCATTCCTCTGGATTCGACGTTTGCGACAGCGGGGACAGCTGATGCCGATGTGTCGCTTCTGCAACCTGCGGAGATCCGGGGTACTTCAACGCGAGTCGAAATTCGATCGCCTGGAAATGTCGGAGTTCAGGTTTCAGGTGAGCAATGGACGCAGGAGTTAACGCTGAGTAATGCGCCTTCATGGGTTGCAGCCGGGATGCTCCTAAACGTGAACCTGAAGTTGGAAGCAGCGCCGGAACGGGCGTCGCAGAATTTCGTCGTTCGGCGGTCTGCGTTGCGGACACGTTTCCAGAACGGTGCAGCCACAAGCACAACTGGCGTCTCAACAAGAACAACTGGCATCTACTTAATCGACGGCGACATCTCGTTCCTGACAGTAACGTTGCCCGTCAAGACTGATCGGTCTTCATTGAGCGTCTCGTGGAACGGCCGCGAAATGAAGGCGGAAAACCTGTTGATTTCCACGACGGATTCGGTCGGGAGCGAAGTTCGGATTCTGGTCGATGAGTCACAGCGCCGTACGCAACACATTCTGACGATGGAGTTTGACGTCGAAGACGCATTCAGCCTCAGCGGGCTCAGCGAGTTGCAGACGACTGCGCCGAGATTCGCAGCCGATGTGTGGTTGGCAGATACCGTTTGGGAGGTAGTTCTGCCAGTGGATCAGCACCTACTGGTCTACCCGGAAAACTATTCGCCGGCATTCTCATGGCAAAGGCAAGGGGCGACCTGGACTCGTCGCCCGAACGATCGCGGTGTGTCACTGAGCGACTGGCTGCTTGTCGACGCTGATACCGACTTAAAGGAATCGCTGGATTCACAACTGAAGGACCTGCAGCTGGATCTTCTGGCGAACGCGACTTACGGCAATACTTATCTGTTCAGCGCGTTTGGGCATCAGCAGGAACTTCAGTTCAAGGTGATGAGTCAGCCAGCAATTATTCTGGCCGGTGCCGGCCTCGCACTCGCACTTGGACTGGTGCTCCTCAGGATTCCCGCGACCCGACACGTGCTGACAATACTCTTTGTGGGATTTGGACTTTCGTTCGCGGGACTCTGGCGTCTTGAGGCGGTGCAATTGCTTTTGCAGCCCGCCGTGTTTGGTCTGGTCCTCGCGATTGTTGCTTCGATCATTGAAACGCGCGTGAAGCGTCAACAGAGGGCGTCGTTAGTAACGTTCTCGTCGCCAAGCGATTTCCTGGTGCCGGGCTCTTCTCGAGAAGAGATTATCCACGATGAGCCAAACGGGTTAAGTGAGCGGCCCGCGTGATTTGGTTTCGAAGATGAAGAGGGTGAACTGAGGATCGCAGTTGCAGACGCAGTCGACGTTTGATTTCGCACAGGTCGCGGCAGAAAGACGAGAACACCGAGTGTTGCACCAACCCTGTCAACAGCATGGGAAGATCAGAAGCGGGCGATCGCTGAAGGCAGTCGTTGCGGCCTTCGGCGTTGCGTTGCTGCAACTTGTTATTTCTGCATCTGTTGGCGTGTGTGCCGAGCCTGGTGTTGTGCAGGCCCGCCGAATGTTCGTTCCTGCCCAGCATCCAGAACGCTGGCCTTCGGGAGATTGGGTGCCGGTCAGTCCGCAGGTCCTCGATACGCTGATGAAGTCTGCCGTGAATTCAGAGGTCGGCGATGATCGTTTCTCGTTTCGGTCAGCGGTCTATGAGGCGACATTCACCCCGCAAACGGCTCGATTCGAACAGGGGACGGCAACGCTGATTCGCTCTCGCGGCGCATCGGAAATGTTGCTGTTTGAACCGTGTAACCTTGCGCTCGAAGACGCAGTCTGGCTCAACAATAACGCTGGTCGCCGAGCCGTTCTTGGCACCGGACTGGACGGACTGAAGAGGCTTGTTGCCGTCGAGAATGCTCGTGAACTCGCCGTCAAATGGACGCGTGTTGGCCGGAAAAGGTTGACCGGGTATGACTTTGACTTTGCCGTTCCGAAATCGGTCGTCACGACGTTTCGCCTTGCTGTCCCATCGGGATGGCAGGTTATGTCGAATTTCGGAGTCGTTCAGCGCGAGGCCGCCGATCCGAATGGACAAAACGTTGCCTTGGAAACTTCAGTCGGGGATGTCTGGCGAGTTGAACTCGGGCATTCCAACGTTTGCAGAATTCGAGTTCAGGAGCCCGTCACTCATGATCTCAGCCAGCGTGGTATTGCGTCGTATCGGCTGAATTCACGGGTGCAGTTGCGGTCAGAAACTGTTGAGCAGTTTTTCGAATTCGCTCTTGATTCGTTGCCCGTGGACAGCGATGAGCTGACGGTCGCGATTCCTCCAGAGTTGATTGTCTCGTCGATTGAAGACAAATCGGGGAGAGCGTTTTCGTGGCGAGACGCAGGCCCGCTGCCCGACAAGTGGCATGCACTCCGCATCCAGATCTCTGGGACGATCGCGGACGATTCGTCGCGAATCGTGATTCGAGGGCGACAATCGGTACCACCACCAGGTACCGGGCATGTCCGAGTGAGAATTGAACCGCCGCGGCCCATTAAGGCTGTCTTACTGGGAGGAAATGCAAGCCCCCTCAGTGTTGCCGTTGAGTCGCCGTATCAGCTTGCGACATACGCGTCCGGCGGGCTTCGTCAGACGGGCACATCGGTGGATGACGACAGGCATGAACTTGTCTTCGAGCAATTCAGCGCTCGGGCCTATGTCGATCTTCAGATTCAGAACTCTGGACGGCAGTCATCGAGAAAACTATCCGTCAGGGAATACTCGCTGCTGAATGTCGGCACGACTCCGCAGGAACTGGACGTCCTGATTGAATTGACATCGCAGGCCCGCGGAGTTTTTGTCTCAACGTGGCAGGTACCTTCCGAATGGGAAGTGACCGCCGTGTCGTTGGTTGGTCAGTCGACAGCGACCGACGCGGACGCTGGGGCTCTTTCGTGGAGTGTGACGCGCGGTGCGGGCCGACATCAACGACTGACGATTGACATTGCGGATGGCCTGCCAGTCCGGAAACCTGTGCGACTTCGAGTCGTCGGGCAGCGCGCTGATCGAAGTCGCGCGTCGCTGATTCCAGTTCCGGTGATCCTGCCCGAGATCGCGCGATCCGTCTCCATCGCCTTTGGAATTGTTGGGTGCGACGAGCCTCAGAAACTGCAGATCGATTCTGACACTTATCGCCGGCATGCTGACGTAGATGTTTTTGCCGAGTCAGCGTGGGATGAGTTGATTGCTGTATTCGGTGAAATTCCCCAGACGGTCTGGACGGCAGACTATTGGACGCAAAACGACGAAATTGGATTGGCAACTCTGGAGTTGCCCGGCAGTGCGGATAGCTCTGATGCCGATCCTTCGGAGACTCCGGACGCAACGGATCAGGAAGTCGACGAGACCGCTGAAAGAGCCGACAAGAATGATGGAGACGGGCCGTCGATCTCTCGACCAGATCGTTTGGTCGATTCCGAACTGTCGACAGACTCGGACTCCAAGGTTGGTGTTCGGGGCGTGGCTCAACAGATCATCGTGAGTGCTGAATTCGAGTCGCAGCTATCGCCAGCTTCTGTGGGACGCGACCTTCATCGTTATGCCTGGACGTTTCACTACTCGGCCGATTCGGCTCCGTTCCGTTTTCAGCTGCCAAACGCGTCGGAACTGCTGGCAGTGACGTGGCGAGGCCAGAAGGTGGCGCCGGTTCAGGAAGACGGTGGATGGTTTATTCCGCTGACCTTCGTCAGTGCAGGCGATCAATTGGCTGTTGAATACACGCTGCCGTCTCAGGATGTCTATCTGCGAGAGACGTATCGTTGTCACATTCCGACGGCTGACGCCACGGTCGTTCAATTTGATTGGCATGTACGACTTCGCGATCGCTATTCGGTTGTTTCATTTGCTTCGGGATTGACTCCTGAAGAAGCATCACGACCGGGAAACTGGTTGAGCTGGTGTTTTGGTCCGCTGGCTCGAAATGGTTCGGCACAGATCTTCAGTCCGGTCGGAGTCGAATCGTGGACGCGTTTTTTCAGAGGCCGGTCGTCGGAAATTCCCGATCGAACAGAGCCGACAAAAACAGACCTGCGGACTTATTCAGCCGCCGCCGCTGGCCTGCCGGAATCGCTGACCGTTCACATTTGCGATCATTCGCGATTACATGCGCTCTCATGGTTTGTCCTCGCGGTAAGTTCGCTGGTCGGAGTCTTGCTGCGAGTGATCGCCGCGCGGCATCGCAGTCGATTCGCTCTTATCTGGTTAAGCGGGTGCGTCGCTTCGGTTGTGATTGTTCCCGGAGCCTATGCTGAACTGGTCGGAGCGGCGGCTTTGGGCAGCATCCTGGCAACTCTTGTCCCGCGAAGTTTTGTGCGTCCGGTCAGAACAAAGAAACCTGCGGCAGCGCAAGTCAGCATGGCATCAACGATCACGCGGCGAGTGGTGACCGGGATGATGATCCTTGCGGCAACGTGTCTGGCAGGTTCGGTGGTGGCTCAACAGAACATTTCGAAAGAAGGTTCTGTGATCGATGTTCTTGTCCGATATCAGGATTCGCCGTTTTCGGATCAGGATTACAAAGATTACGTGCTCATACGAAGTTCAGACTTCACCAGGCTTTCGGAGGCTTCAGTGCGAGGTGAGGATGCGTCTCCAAAGATGCTACTTACAAGAGCGCAGTGGGCGGTCAACGTGGCGGAGTCGGGGCGTGCTGAAATCGTCGCCTCCATTGTGGTGGCGTTGCAGGATAACCAGGCGGACGAAGTCGAAATCCCAATTCCAGCGAGGTTTCTGACTGGACAGGCGAAGTGTTCTGTCAATGGCCGGCAGGTCGCCGTACTTCCGAGTGCCGATGGTTCGAGACTTCGCGTTCCGCTGCCGCACGCACTGGATGCTGCCACGATGGTTGGGCCAGGGCAGTCGCCAGTGCCGCCGCCTGTTCCGGAATCGGTCGACTTATGGCGTGAGTACACGATCGAGTTGGGGCTCAGGCCACTGACTCAACGTTCGGCGGACATTTCGAGAATCTCGCTACCGATCCCGGAGATTCTGGATTCTGTCGTAACGTTGTCCTTCCACCGCCAACCCGAGACGGTTGGTGTTGGACGGTCGCTTGATGCCACATCGTTCGCTCCACAGGGAGCGACTGAGTTTGTTCTCGGGCCCGAGAATGAATTGGCAATTACCTGGCGGCACACGGCAGCTGTTTCGGTCGGAGGCCCGTCTGGGCTTTCGAATTCATTGCAGCAGCCAACTGTTGAATTGAGTTCGTCGATCGACGTTCATCCCAACTGGATGGACCGTCGCACACACGCCAGGTACGTTGTTGATGGTCAGGAAGTCCGGCTGGTTCAGTGGAAGCTGCCGGAATTTTGCCAGGTTGACCTGAATCAATTCCGCGCGAGGAATCTTGTTGACAAGGAGCTGCGCCGCGAAGCGGGGCAGGTGACGCTGCTTTGTGAATTCGACCCACCGCTGACCGA
>JBLFXD010000025.1:0-18595 GCA_047611045.1 Planctomycetaceae bacterium
TCGCCGGATGGCAAAAGCATCATCTATCAGGCCTACCCGGTTGGGTATCCGTTCTACCAGATCTACGTGCAGGAATTGGAAGGCGGAAAGCCTCGCCGCATCAGCCCTGGTCGAGGCCGCACAACCTGCAGCTACTTTTCCGTAGACGGCAAGAGTCTGCTGTTCGCATCGAGCCACTCCGACCCGCAACTCGACCGTACTGAGAAGAAGGCCCGCGACCTGGCTGCTGAGGGAGGCAAACGTCGCTACCAGTGGGACTTCGACCCGCACATGGATATCTACACGGTCGACCTCGACGGAACAGGCTTGAAGCGGCTCACCGACGCCCCCGGTTACGACGCCGAAGGCAGTTACTCGTCCGACGGAAAACAGATTGTCTTCACCTCGTCGCGAGACGGCGACCCGGACCTCTACATCATGGATGCCGACGGCACGAACGTTCGACAGATCACGAACACCGACGGCTACGACGGCGGCCCGTTCTTTTCTCCCGACAACAAATGGGTAATCTTCCGCAGCGATCGTCAAAAGGAACACATGCTGCAACTGTTCGCAGTTTCTGCCGACGGCAAGACCGAAGTCCAACTGACCGACGATCTGAACCAGGTCAACTGGTGCCCGTACTTTCACCCGAGTGGCGACTATCTGGTCTGGGCGGGTGCTGACTATTCGCAGGGACCGGGTCCGAAGTCGAAGTTTCAGCTCTTCACGCTGGAACTAAAGAACGAAAACGGAAAGCTCAGCGCCGGTAACATCACTCAGGTCACTCACGAACTCTCGCAGGACGTCCTGCCCGTCTTCAGCCCCGACGGGACAAAGCTGATGTGGACGTCGACTCGTTCGGAAAATGAAACCAGCCAGCTCTGGATCGGCGACTGGCTTCGCGGTCAGAACAGTCAGAAGAAGTAGGGCATCGTCAAGCGAAGCGCGGGCGTGCCAGACAGAATGGTATGCCGGCGCTGCGCTTGACATACCCTACGGTTCGGTCAGCTCTGTCGAATCAAATCAGGTGATCGTTGATGATGTTGCTCGGTTTGCCGGTCAGGAAGTTGCTGACGTTCTCCGCAGTAATCTGCATCATGCGGCGGCGGGCGGCGAGGCTTGACCAGGCCATGTGTGGGGTGATCAGGCAGTTGGTTGCGGTAAGAAGTGGGTTGTCGTCGGTGATTGGTTCAACCGAGGCGACGTCGACGGCGGCTCCGGCAAGCTGACCTGCGTTAAGAGCCTCGGCGAGTGCGGCCTCGTCAATCAGTGGGCCGCGTGATGTGTTGAGCAGGAAGGCCGACGGCTTCATTCGCGATAGGAATTCGCGGTTGATCATGCCGGTCGAGTTTTCGTTCAGGCTGCAGTGCAGGGAGACGACGTCGGCTTGTGATGCAATTTCGTCGGGCGTTGCCCATGAAAACTGGATGTCGACCGGGGCGTCCCCACGATGCCGGCTCGCAGCGAGAATCTGCATCCCGAAAGCGCTTCCAATCCGCGCGACCTGTTGACCGATCCGGCCGAAGCCAACGACGCCGAGTGCCAAACCCTGGAGTTCGATCTGCGGCGTTTTCCAGAATGAGAACGAGCCGCAACTTTGCCACTCGCCGGCGTGGACCGCTTCGTCGTGCAAAGCGACTCGGTGGCAGAGTTCCAGCAGCAAGGCGAACGTGAACTGGGCAACCGACGGTGTGCCATACGTCGGAACGTTGGCGACGGGGATGCCGTGTTTGGCGGCGGCAGCGCTGTCAACGCAGTCATGACCGGTTGCCGACACGGCGATGAACTTGAGTTTGGGCAGTTGCGAGATGATCTCCGCGGTGAGCCGGGCTTTGTTAGTGATTGCGACGTCGGCTTCTTGCAGGCGGTTGACGATTTCGTCGGGTTCGCTGGCCGCGTGCAAAGTCACGTCGCCGAGTTGCTCGATCGGCGTCCAAGGATTGTCGCCGGGATTCAACGTCGCTCCGTCGAGAATCACGATTCGAGATGCCATACGGTTGCCCTTCACAATGCTACTTCGAAGTCGTCTCCGAGTCGGACGCTTCCGCGACGTCGGCACTCAGCTCGGTTAGCGATTCTTTCAACTCGCGGATTGCACCGGCGGTTACCAGTAGCAGCAGCCCGACCATGCCGAGCACGCCGCCTGCCAGCACGATTGTCCACAGAGTCATCCAGGCATTCATGGGTTCGCTCCTTCGCCAGTCGAGGGCTGCGAATTTTTCGGACGGTCGTCGGGCCACAGCAGCGAACCCGCAACGAAACCCAGCAGCGAAAATGCGAACGTCATCAGCATCAGAATGTTGCTGTCGACCGTGATGCTCGCATCCATCTCGACGAACTGAGAGTTCAGAAATTTGATGCACGGGTCAAGCCCCAGAATTCCCGTGAGGCCGCCGAGCAACGCGATGTACGCGCCCACGGAACTTGAGCGTGACCAATAAAGGCCGCCGATGACCACCGGAAATACTCCCGCCAGATACACCGTCCCCGTGATGGCCATGTACTGCCAGAGGTTGCTCGAAACTTCGTACCACAAACCCCAGGTCAGCAGCATGAAGCCGGTCGCGACGATGGCGACTCGCGTGATCAGAATTCGCTGCTTGTTGGTCAGTTCGTTTTTCAGGAGTGGAGCAACGACGTCCTGCGTGATCACTCCGCTCCAGCAAAGCAGGTAGCTGTCGTGAGTCGACATGAATGCCGCAACCATGCCGGCCGTCACCAATCCGAGTAATCCGGACGGGATAATCTTTGCGAGAAACAACGGCATCGCCGCCTGCGTGTTTACGTCGCCGCCGGCTTGGACCGCCGCTTGAAACTGTTCGTTGAGCGCGGGGTGAGAATGGAAGAACGCAAACGCGCCGATTCCCCACAGCACCGGCAGTGAGCGTCTTGCCAGAAACGGAATCGTGCTGCACAAGTAGAGCTTGCGGGCAATCTCCGGAGTTTTGACCGCAAGCGTTCTCGACGCGCCCGTCGGCCAGAGCATCAAAGCAACGACCAGCACAACGAATTGAGCGGTCAACGTGACCGGCCCAATTCCGTCGTCGGGTTTCTCGGTTGATGGGTTGTCGATCGACGTCGGGTCGTAGTAGCCGTTCTGAACGGTGACGACTTCAGAAAACCCGTCGATGCCGACTTCGTTCACAACGAACAGTGAAACAATCACCATCGCCGATCCAAGAATGACGAACTGAATCAGGTCGGTGATCACGACCGAGATCATCCCGCCCAGGACCGTGTAAAACAGGACGAGCAACAACAGCGCCGTCATGATCAGCTTCAGACCAACGGGTTCGTGATAATCGAACGTGCCGATCATCACCTGCTGCAGCCATTCCGGCTCGGTGAAGCCCGTCACCGAAACCAGAAACAAGGCTCCGGCTTTGAGAAACAACCCCATGTTCAACACACCCGACATGACCATTACCACGCCGCCGAGAACCCGGACACCGCGCGAGTATCGTTTCTCGTAGTACTCGGGAATCGTCAGGACTTTAGATTGTCGCAGTCGGTAAACGACGACTCCGGTCAAACCGATAAACAACAGAATGACCAGTTCGTACAGCGCGAGATACAGCGACGCGTACTGCTGCGTAAAGCCCAGCTCGGCTGAGTACATCACCGTGACCAGGCCGATTTCAGTGCCGGTCATCGTGGCCAGCGCCAACCTGATGCGGAGCGTTCGTCCGGCGACGAGGTATCCGGCGATGTTGCCGACGTATCGGTTCGCCCAGATTCCGACGAAGATCGAAATCACCAGATACGCAACGACGATGCCCCAGTCGAGCGACGTGAAGTTCGTTTCGAAGAGATCCATGAAAACGCCCGGGACAATCACTGGTTGCGGACACGAAGTACCGCAGCAGGATAGTCGGGCAACGTTCTGTCGTCAGGTCTCGCCGCGAATTTGCCGCAATGACTGTGAGGTTGTTCGTAGGGTCTGACCAGCAGAGCGAATCAAACGGCTGGTGTGCCGGCGCGGGCAGCCGTTGGAGTTCCTGGACTTCGAGATTGCTCACAGATCTCCGCGCCGGCACACCGGGATGATCTATCGGCCCGCTTGTCACACCCTACTGACTCTCGCCACGACGTTCATGAAACCTGAGTGGCCAACTCATTCCAAAGACGGATCGTCAAAACGAAAAACCCGATCCCTGCCGAAGCAGAAACCGGGTTTGTGTTTTTCGAGTGCGAACTGGTCGGGTATCAGAAGACGTCCAGAAGGAAATGGTTGCCTTTGTGATACGGGCGAGCCGTCGGGTAGAAGTTGTGCCAGTTCTTGTTGTAAACCGGAACCCGCTGCTGAGGCGAGTAGCGATAATACATGTGGTCGTAGCTGCCACGCTGCTGCTGGAAGTTGTGCGGGTAGTACACGTACGGGTAATAGTTGAAGCGGTTCCAGTCGGTCGGCTGGCCTCGTCCAGCGGCCTGAGCGTCGCTCGCATTTCCGAGCATCGTCATCAGGGCGAACAGAACCAGCCCCGTCTGCGTGAGTTTTCGGAGCATTTGCTTCCCCTTCAAAAGTTGATCTCTTGCTGAACGAAATCAAATTCAGTCAACGTCGCCGATGCCGGGCAAAAAAGCAGGCGAGCAACGTCTGTCTGAATTCGTCTGTCTTCTCAAAAGTTCCCAACGCCAACATCCTTGTCGACTTGGGAACTCCTTCCGCAAACTTGAGCCGTCCCTGGGCTCGCCGTGCTTCTGCAGCAACCTTCCGAAACTCCTCAAAGAAACGTACGAAACGCTTCCGCGTGCGGTCGTGCTCCTTTTTGATCGGCTCGACCGGGACCGGCACAACAGGAGAATCCGGCAGAATCGGCAAAGTTTCGCACGGCCGAATCCGAATGCGTGGTCGTCGAATTGGCCGAGGGCTACGATTCCTGCCCCGATTCTGGATCGAACGATCCCGCTCATTTCAGCTCAACCAGACCGCCGTTGGAGTTACCGCTTCGACTGCCGAATAGTTTGCTTACTGAGGAGACACCTGATGCTTCTGTCGATTCGAATGATCCTTGCTGCTTGCCTGTTCGCCGTTTTGACAACCGCCATTAGCGCGGCTCCGGAGCCGACTCGACCGAACATCGTTTACATCATGCTGGACGACGCCGGGTACGGTGACCTGGGCTGCTACGGTCAGAAACTTTTCAAGACGCCGAACATCGACCGCATGGCAGCGGAAGGTCTGAAATTTACAGACCACTACTCAGGCAGCACGGTCTGTGCGCCGACTCGGTGTTGCCTGATGACCGGACTTCACACCGGGCACGCCGTCGTGCGAGGCAATCGTGAAATCCAGCCGGAAGGCCAGGCTCCGATGCCGGCTGACGTCGTCACGCTGCCGAGACTGCTGCAGAAGGCCGGTTATCAGACCGGGATGTTCGGCAAGTGGGGACTCGGTTCGCCGGGCTCAGCAAGCGACCCGATGGAACATTTCAACAAGTTCTTCGGCTACAACTGCCAGCGACAGGCTCATACTTACTACCCGGACTACCTCTGGCATGATCGCGAGAAGGTGCAGTTCGGCGGCAAGGTTTACTCCGGATTCCCAATCCAGGAAGCGACGCTCGACTTCATCCGAGCTAACAAAAACAAACCGTTCTTCTGCTACGTGCCGATGACGATTCCTCACGCGGCGATGCACGTTCCGGAAAAATACGCCGCTCCGTTTCGCAAGAAGTTTCCGCAGTTCGAAAACAAAATCGGCAAGTACAAAGGCCCGAACGTCAGAAACCCGGCCGCCTGCTTCGCCGGCATGATGACGCTGATGGACGAGCAGGTCGGAGAGATCCTGGCTCTGCTGAAAGAACTGAAACTCGACGACAACACGCTGGTCATGCTGACTTCAGACAACGGCCCGCATCTCGAAGGTGGCCACATGCCCGACTTCTTCGACAGCAATGGTCCTCTCCGTGGCCACAAGCGAGACCTCACCGACGGCGGCATCCGAGCACCGTTGATCGCTCGCTGGCCAGGCAAGATCTCAGCCGGAACAACGACCGCTCACATCGCCGCCCACTGGGACCTGCTGCCAACCGCCTGTGAAATCGCAAAGGCCTCAACGCCGGACGACATCGACGGAATTTCGTACGTGCCGACTCTACTCGGAAAATCGTCAGCTCAAACTCCGCACAAGTATCTCTATTGGGAGTTCCCAGCGAAGGGCGGCAAGCAGGCAGTCCGCATGGGAAAATGGAAAGGCGTTCGAGAAAACCTTTTCAAGGATCCAAACGCTCCACTGCAGCTTTACGATTTAAGCCAGGACATCGGCGAAAAAAACAACATCGCGGCGAAGCATCCTGAAAAGGTCAAGCAACTCGAAGACCTGCTCAAAGAGGCCCACGTGGAGTCCGAGACGTTCCCGCTCTTATCACTAAAGCAAAAGAAGAAGAAGTAATGGCCTTCGATCCGCGACTGTTCTGGAGTTGCTGCGTTCTTCTCGCCGCAATCGGCTGCGAAAAACCTACAGCTACACAAACGGCTGATCGAAAAATAGTCACCAGCATGGACACAGAAGATCCAACAAAAGATGTCCGACCAGAGGATGATGTTCAAACCGCGTGGGAGCTGAAAGAAGAGAATGCCGAGACCGAGTTGCAATTCGACCAGCCTCTTCTCCCGCTTAGAAACTTTCCCGTTGTTTTGGAGACGACTTTCGGTAACCGAGATGCAGTTTTAACCGTGAAGAACGTTGGAGACTCTACGCTTATATTCGGCGGAGGTGGACTTCCTAACGAACCAATGATGATTGACCAGCACCACGAATTTGAACAAGGGGGCTACTGGATTCGGCCAAAAGACAAATGGAACTGCATGCCACTTCCAAAATTTGAACTTGCACCGAAGAAGACTGCAACGCTTAGAGTCACTTTCTCAGGATCAGAAGAACGTGAGCGAGTATTGGCGTTCTTCCGGCAAAAGGGAACGCGACGCGCGTGCCGTGTCGTTCTCGCAACAGAACCGGAATTCTGACAATTTTCACCCTGGAAGTAGGGCCGGTTCCTACCCGCCGAGGGTTGAGCTCCCGGGATTCACGGCCGGTGGGAACCGGCCCTACGATGCTACTTCGCTGGTGGCAGAAGCTTTGCCAGCGTGGCGTCGAGATCCTTCGGGGCGATCGAAGTGGTGACTGCTTTACCCTCGGCGTCGACGAGCCAGATTTGCGGGATCGTCGTCACGCCGTAATGGACGGCGACGGGGTGATTCCAGCCTCGACGTTCGCGGTCTGTGTGGAAGACCGTCCGCCAGCCCATGCTGGATTTTTCCAGGAAGGCGTCGATGGCAGACTCGTCCGTGTCGAGGTTGACGCCGAGCACCTGCAGGCCTTGCTTCTCGTACTTTTCAGTGGTCGCGATGATCGATGCCGCCTGCTCGACAAACGGAGCGGCCTGACTCGACCAGAATACGACCAGAACTGGTGAGCCTTTGAAATCGGCCACGGAAATGAATCCTCCGTCGAGCGTCGGGCCGCCGAGGTCGAGCGGTTTGCCGATCAGGTTGAGACGTCGCAACGCTGGAATCGCCTGTTGAGCCTGCGGCGTGTCGGCGTACTTCTGACGGAGCGTTTCGAAGCAGAGGACCGCTTCCTCACGCATGCCGTAAACGTCGCATGTCGCTCCGGCATCGTTGAGCAGTTCGACAGCCCGCTCCTGCTCATCAGGAAATCGTTCCGAAAAAGTGCGTGCCTGCCTGGAGAATTCCTGTAGATAACGAACGTCGCCACTTCCCGAATATTGTGCATTCTTGTGAACGAATCTCGCCAGGATGTAAGCCGATTCAGACGCCGCTCGCGACTTAGGATCGCGTTTGTAGAACGAGTCCGCAAAGCTGAACAATGAATCGATGCTGTCCTGATCGCCCTGCAACGACAGAGCGAGCAACGACTCCATCAGCCGGTGCACCGCAACGTTGAAGACTGCTTCGAATTCCGGATCCTGATGTGTTTTGGCGATCGCTTCTTCGGCGAGTTTGACGATTTCCTGATTGCGAGTGCGTCTGGCTTCTCGCTGTTTTTCGATGTCGTCCGTTTCGGGAAACGGCTGCATGCGCAGCTGAGTCATCTGCAGAACCAGCCAGCGTGGCGAGCCTTTTTCAGGCGGCGCGCTGGCTTCTCGCTGATTGGCAGCCGCGGCGGCTTTCGCTTCGGGCGAGTCCAGATCCGGAGTCGTTGGAGAGCCCGCCGAAATTGCGGCGGTTGGCAGGGCGTCCGAACCAGTCGTTGTATCTGCCGGTGTCGTCGTGGCCGGCGCTGTTCCGGCTCCCGAATCGGCGGACTGTGGAGTCGTTGAATCGCTACCACACCCGACGATGAATACCGCAAAAACTGCCGCGAAGCCAAACAGGCTGATTCGAGTTATCTGCATCGTTCTCTCCATCCCTTGAGAGTCACGTTTCAAAACGCAATCCGTCGCCAATCTGCAACCTGTTCTGTGCTCCCCGCACCAAACAAGTCGCTGATTTTTCAAGCATCCGATCAGAGGATGCTCAAGTCATACCCGTGTAAACCTGCAACCGACGTCGCGGACCTTCTCCGCAGAAGCCGGCCCGGCGGCAGGTTGTAGTCCAATTCACAAAAACGGGACAAGACGGAGTCTGGAGCCTCACAGCTGTCACCCTCGTCGGTAATCAGTTGAGTGACGGCGGCGGCTTGGGGCGGTGAGCCTTAACCGTCAGCCCTTCTCGAGCGGCAAAGACCAGCGTGTCAGAGTCCAGACGCTTCAGTCGCTTAGCCGCATCGTCTGACATATTGCTGACCATCTTGTCGGTGCTCTGCGGATCGTGATGGCACATCGCCACCATGTCAGGCTTCACCTGATCGCACAGGTCCACGACTGTGGCGATCGAGTTGTGTCCCCAGCCGACTCGCTGAGGATAGACGCTGTCCGTGTATTGCGTATCGATGACGATCAGATTGGCACCGGTCATGAACTCGACAAGATCGTCCGGGTACCGTCGCCTGGCAAGATGGTCGGATTGCAGCTCGTCCTTGTTGAGGGCGACCTGGTCTAACTCGGAATCTGTCGCGAGAACGAAGACGGCACCGTCGGCTTCAACTCGATAGCCGAGCGACCCGCCAGGGTGCGGTAGCCGAAACGGTCGAATCTTCATCTTTCCGACTTCGAACGGACCGTCGACAGTCTTGAACTTCAGTTTCGCCTGCATGGCGGACAGCTCGATCGGAAAATAGTCACCCGTCATTTGCCCGGAAAGAAGCTGCTCGACACCGGTCGATTCCCGTTCTTCGCCCCAGATCGTGAACGAATTCTGCGGCATGTATCCGCACGAGAAAAACGGGAATCCCTGAATGTGATCCCAGTGCAGATGCGTAAACACAATCGATGCGTCGACAGGCTTTCCCGAGAATTCGTCCAGCCAGGACATCCCGAGTTCTCGAATTCCGCTGCCCGCGTCAAAGACGAGCAGTGTGTCTTCGTGACGGACTTCGACGCAGGTCGTGTTACCGCCGTACTTTTTCGTCTTGCGGCCGGGAGTCGGAATCGACCCTCGCGTGCCCCAGAATCGAATTGTTAGATCACTCATCCTGTGGACCTGTACTGATATCTTGAGAAGTCTTGTCGGCAGCGAAAGCCGCTCGCTCAACCGTTGCTGGCGTCATCCGTCACGTGTTCCAGCAGCCGATCAAACAGAAAGAGTGTGTGCCCGATCTGCACGCTGTCTCCGCCGTGCAAAACGCACGAGACGACCGGTACGCCGTCAACGTACGTCCCGTTGCTGCTGCCCAGGTCTTCGATCACAAAGTCTGTATCCGTCTGATAAATGCGAGCGTGCCGCCGGGACACGCCGTCATCGGACAGCACGATCTTCGACTTTGGGTCGCGACCGATCACGACTTCTGCATCGCTGATGACAACCTTCTCGGTAATCTGGCCGGCGATCGGCGTCAAAGCGCCGACGATCCGCAACCTCGCGTCGTACCTCTGAAAATCCGAAAGAGCGATGTCGCCGACTGTCTGCCGAGCCGGCTCGAAAATTGTGAATTCCTCATCCGCCATTGTTGTTCCTTCGGTCTTGTCAGCCTGTCGAATCGAGAAGTCACCGATTTCGGTCGACTTTCTCTCAGCGTCCGACTCTTCGAGAACCCGCTTGCGTCAATCAGTGTCCGCACCGTTCAATTCGGCACGCCGATTGTGGCTGCCGGAGATCTTCGCCAAAGGTAACCGCTTGCTGCCTATGTGGACACGTTGAGTTTTCAATGGCCTGCGTGGAAAGTTTCGTCCGAATCGCCGAACGGTGGAATACGTACTTTCTGATTCTTGTTGAGACCGCGTAAAATTCCTGGAAACGCCCAGACGGTTCGCTCATTGCCGATATCCAGCAATGACAAAACTCTCAGCTCGCAGCGACACTCAACGTCAAACTGACTCGAGGACTTAATGTCTCCCGAAACACTGACATTTACAGACGGTCTTGCATTTCAGAGTCAGGAACAGATCCGAATTCTCTTCGGCTGTCAGGACCAGTATCTGCGACAGATTCGCGACCGCCTGGGCATTCAGGTCGTCATCCGCGGCGATGAACTTCGTCTCAGCGGCGAGCCCGCGCAGATCGAAATCGGCCGCCGGGTATTCACCGACCTGAAACGGATTGTCGAAAAGTACGGCGAGCTGGTTCCGTCGGAAATCGAATCAACGCTCGGTCGACATTGCCCGGAACCGGATCTGGACATGCCAGCAAGGGCCGATCGGTCTTCACCGAATATCGAAGCACACGGCCATTCATCCGAGCCGCAGCGGTCTTCAGACTCTCACAAACCGACAAACGGAACCGGTGGCCGCGAAACTTCCGGACCTGTCCAGGGCGACGCGCCCGATCTGGGCGGAATCGACCTGTTCGAAAAAGCTCGAAAAGTTAAGCCCCGCACCGAAGGCCAGGCTCGCTACGTCGACGCGATTCGCGAGAACGATCTGGTCATCTGCCTCGGCCCGGCCGGCTGCGGAAAGACGTACCTCGCAGTGGCAATGGCGTTGAACGCGCTCCGGACAGAGCTCGTACGGAAGATCGTGCTGGTCCGCCCGGCGGTCGAAGCTGGAGAAAAACTCGGCTTTCTACCCGGCGATCTGCTGGCCAAAGTGAATCCTTATCTGCGGCCTCTGCTCGACGCGCTGGCGGACATCGTCAGCTTCGATCAGGTCAAGCGGTACATGGAAAACGACATTATCGAAATCGCCCCGCTCGCGTACATGCGTGGCCGAACTCTTAATGATACGTTCATAATTCTCGACGAAGCTCAGAACACAACCGTGACTCAGATGAAGATGTTTCTGACGAGAATGGGCGAGAATTCGCGGATCGTCGTGACAGGCGACCCGACCCAGGACGACCTGCCGGACAACATCCGATCGGGACTCATGGATGCGACTCGGCGACTGAATGGAATACCTGGAGTTGAAGCGGTCGAGCTGTCTGGTCAGGATATCGTCCGTCACAGGCTCGTGCGTGACATTGTGCGAGCCTACGACGATTCGCCGCCGAAGGGTGATCCCAGGCAGGGCAGAAAAAAGTAAGCCCTTGCTTCGGACAACACGCCCGGCTGACGGTTACTCCAATCAAGAGAAACTTTTGAAGCTCACAGCATCACGTCTTTCTCGCCCCTGTCTAACCGCAACAGGCCGCTCTGGCCGCACCGGCGTCTGAATCTATGCCGCTCTTTGGGCAAAAGCATTCGAGACGCCAGCGGGCGTCTCGCCGTTCCATCGGAACATCTCACGGCACCATCGCCCGAGTGATGAGTTCGTTGCGCGACCGTGGAGTTCTCGCGAGACTGTCACTCTGCCTGCTGGCGATCATGATTCTTTCTCTCGTCGTTCAGGCTTGGAAGACCCCGTTCGCCTGGCGTCACGGAGACCGCCCAGCTCACGGGATCCTCGCCACGGTCGATTTTCAGCGAGTCAACGCGAGAGAAACCGATCGACGGCGGGAACAAGTAGCCGCGCGTGTGCCTCTCCACTTTCGTCGGGAAGAATTGCAGAAGGACACACTGACAGATGAGCTGCGAGCTGACTTTCTCGCCATCGCGGAAAGCACGTCTGTCGAAAGCCTGTCCGAAGATGTCAAGGAAGCCTTCGGACTGACGCCAGGCGGCAAAGCCAGCGCCGACGACAAAGCGACCGTCACGACTCCAGAAGAAAAATACAAGATCCTGTTTCGTCTCGTTCGTGCCGCCGATCAAACGACAGTCGGAGTCACCGAACAGGCGAGGATCGATCGAATCGCCGGCTTGCTCGCCGTGTTTCAGCAGTTACTTAACGTCCTGGACCGCCCGGGAATCATTGATCCCGAGGCTGTCGAGCGTCGCCAATTGAGCCCTGGACAAAGACTGGCTGTCGAAGCTGACGAATCGGCCCCGGCGGTCGTGGTGGGTGTCAGCGACGTCCACCTCCCAACAATGATGAAGCCCGGAGGAAGAATTTCCGCAATCTGGGAGTCAGTTCCTCTGCTGGCAACTATTCGGCCTTCCATCGAAGCATGGCTGACTTCCCATATTGAACCGACCCTGAATTATGACCGCCAGCAAACGGCGGAAACTTTGCGTGAAGCGAAAGAAAACGTCGATGTCGTTTACGAAAAGTGGTATCAGGGCCAGGTTCTGGTCGGCCCGGGTGAGCAGATCGGCGGGCAAGAACTGGAACTGCTCCGTGCCGAGTACAACCAGGCGGAAAAACAGGTCCCGGTTTATTTACGGCTGATTCGAACCGGCACCGTCCTGCTGATGATGATCGTGCTGGCTGTGATCAACGGAGCGTACCTTGTCCGCAACGAATCCGGCCTGACGCACTCGTACTCGCGACTGTCCGTTTATCTGGGATCGATGATCCTGGCAGTCGGGCTCGCCTGCTGGTCGACGCAAACTCCGGTCCTTCGTGCTGAAGTGATCCCCGTCGTCGTCATGGCGATGATTATCGCAGTCGCCTACAACCAGATCATGGGCGCTCTGACCGCCATGACGATCAGTCTTCTGCTGACACTGGCAACGTCCGGTGAGCTGACCGAATTTGTCGTCCTGATCAGCGTATCGGCGACGGCGGTCATCATGTTGTCGAGTGTGCCATCGCGATCGACTCTGATCAAAGTCGGATTCGTAACCGGGATCGCGTTCTTCGTCGTCGACTGCGGGATGGGCGTCCTGAAAAGTCAGTCGCTCGACATCATCTGGTCGGACGGCCAATTGATCTCCGAAGCCTGCAAAGGTGCCGCCTGGTGCCTGGGTGCCGGCTTCCTTGTCGCCGGCAGCCTGCCGTTCGTCGAGCGAGCGTTCGGCGTCGTGACAGACATCAGTCTGCTCGAGATGAGCGACATTTCGCATCCGCTGCTGCAGGAACTCGTTCGCCGAGCACCCGGAACTTACAACCACTCGATCTCCGTCGCGACGATCGCCGAAACCGCTGCCGAGGCCATCGGCGCCAACGGGCTACTGGTTCGAGTCGGAGCGTACTTTCACGACACCGGCAAGATGCTCAAACCCGAATACTTCATCGAAAACATGACCGAAGGGATGACCAGCCGGCACGATGATCTGGCACCGGCAATGAGCACGCTGATTATCATCGGGCATGTCAAAGACGGAGTGGACCTGGCCTTGGAGCACCATCTTCCGCAGCCGATGATCGACTTTATCGAGCAACACCACGGCACGACGCTGGTTCAATACTTCTACCACGAGGCGAGGAAGCAAGCCGAAGGCAACTCGGATCATCGGACCGATGCTGAAGAATCCTCGTTCCGTTATCCCGGCCCGAAGCCGCAAACCAAAGAAGCCGGCGTCATGATGCTTTCGGACGCTGTCGAAAGCGCCAGCCGAACGCTCAGCGAACCGACTCCTCGCCGGATTGAGACGCTTGTCCATAAGATCACAATGGATAAGCTGCTTGACGGTCAGTTCGAAGAGAGTCCTTTGACGCTGAGCGAAATCCGCACGATTGAAGAATCGCTGACGCAATCGCTGATCGCCATTTACCACGGTCGAATCAAATATCCCGAACAACGAAGCGCGTGAGCCTCTGAAACCTCCTGTAATTCTTTCCGGCATGTACGAGATAGAAATCGCGGACAACCAGGAATGCCTGACGATTGACGAAGAACTCGTCAGAACGATCGTCCGCCAGACCCTCCAGACCGAGCAGGTCTCATCAGCAACGATCAGCGTGGCCATCGTCGATAACGCGCAGATTCACGAACTGAACCGGCAGTACCTGAATCACGACTTCGAAACCGACGTCCTGAGTTTTCTGCTCGACGAGTCGCGCGACGAGACTGCCAAATTGCCGTCCGACGCGCCTCGTGGAACCGGTAAGACGATCGACGGCGAGGTGATTGTCAGCACGGAAACGGCCAGCGCAATGGCAGCCGATTATTCGTGGGACGTGATGGACGAGCTGACGCTTTACATCGTCCACGGCCTGTTGCACCTGTGCGGCTACGACGACCTGACCGCCGACGAGTTGCCAATCATGCGGGCGCGCGAGTGTCAGGTTTTCGAAGCCCTCGGGCGGCCGAAGCCGACCAGAGACTCGTCAGACCACGGTCACGTCGATGAAGCCCAGCGTTCGAGTGAAGAACAAATCGCAGCCCAATCCGGAGGGCTGTCGTGACCCCTGTCATCGCCCTGCCCCTCTGCGTCGCTTTGCTTACCTTGCTGCTTTACGCATCGATCGCGTGTTACAGCCTGCGAGGATTCTCACGAGCGGAACTCGATGAGCTATGCAAAGAACGCGGAAAAGAAAACCGATTTCTCGACATCCTCAAGAACTGGGAAGCCGCACTGGTCGCTTGCGAGACCTTTCTTGCAATCACATCGCTCGTTTACGTCTCAATCGTCGTCTTCCATTGGGACCTGCTACTTCAGACCGGTGACCTGCCTGCGTCATTCAGTGACTGGTTCGACTTCGGAATGAGATGGGTCGGACTTATCGCGACACTCCTCGGATTCGGAATCGTGTTCCCCAGATCGGTAGCCCAGGTCTCGGGCGAACGTTTCCTGTGTCGAGGCTGGCCGCTGATTCAATCGACCGTCACCGTTCTTCGACCGGTGATCGGTATCGCCACGCGAATCGACACCCTCTTCCATCGCTTGTACGGCGTGGACCAGACCGACCCCAACGATCCGGAATCGCTCACCGAAGAAATTCGAACAGTCGTCGACGCGGGCGAGAGAATGGGCGCCATTAACGCCAGCACCGGCTCGATGATCGATCAGGTGATGGACTTGAAAGACGCTGACGTCGCCTCGGTGATGACTCCGCGAACGGAAACGCGATTCATCCGCGCCGACATGACCATCGCCGAAGCGAGAGCGGAAATCCTCGAGTCGAAGCACACGAGAATTCCGGTGATCGGAGAATCGACTGACGATATCAAAGGAATCCTTTACGCCAAAGATTTGTTGCGCTACGTCGATTGCCCGCCGGAAGAAATGCCGCCCATCGCCGAGATTTGCCGCGACGCTATGTACGTTCCGGAAACGACCGGCGTCGATCGGCTGCTCGAAACCATGAACCGGAAACGCGTCCACATGGCGATCGTGCTGGACGAATACGGTGGGGTCGCCGGTCTGGTCACGATGGAAGACCTGCTCGAAGAAATCGTCGGCGAAATCGTCGATGAAGACGACGAAGAAGAAGTCGATCCGGTTCAACGGCTCTCACCCACAATCAATGAAGTCGATGGCAGAGTTCACATCGACGACCTGGTCGAAGAGTTCAACTACGACCTGCCGGAAGATCGAGACTTCGACACGATCGGCGGATTCGTCTTTTCACAGCTTGGTCGAATTCCGGAAGTTTCAGAAACGCTTGAGTACGGCAAACTCCGCTTCACAATTCTGGAAGCAGACCCTCGCCGCATCCTGAAACTCCGCATTGAGTGCGACGACTCGCTCAACCCCGTCGGCCGCGACGAGTAACAAGCTGGTCAGCTCTTCGTAGGGTGTGACAAGCGGAGCGAATTCCAATTCTGGTGTGCCGGCGCGGGCAGCCCGTTGCATTCCGGAAGCGTCGGCATTGCTCACAGATCTCCGCGCGGGCACACCGCGATCGACGTTTGGCCCGCTGGTCACACCGTACGGTTCGGTCCTGAAACGCCGCTACTCGCGAATGGGCAGCTGCCACTTCGAATCGAACATGTCGGCCCAGACTGTTGTCGCTTTGGTGGGATCGGTGACGCCCTCTGGGAACTTCTGCACGGCGATGTCCCCCAGCTTCGGGAACAGCCACGAGTTCGACGCTCGAAAATCTTTCTCGTGCATCGTGTGACCCGAGTTGATGACAACGTACCGGCGAGGGTTCAGCGGGTTCGGGTAAATCATCGACAGCTGGTGCGTCTTCGAATCGTACGACTGGCCGTTGACTTCAAAGCCAGCCTTCGTCCAGCGGACAGGCAGTTTGTCAATCAGTTTTGCCATGATCGCGTTCGAGCCCGGATCGCCGAAGAGAATCAGGTTCGAATTCGCGATGTGATCTTCGGTGACCTGCTCGTCAGTGATGACCGGCACGCGTCCACGCAGCCATTTGTCAAACTCTTTTTCGAACAACTGCAACGTCGCCTCGGCTCGCGACTGTTTTTCAGCCGACCTGGCATCGCCCGTTCCACGGACACACACAAACGACTCCATAAAGGCATCGTCGATCGGTCCGTGAAGATTCTGGCGTTTGTGAATTCCGGGGTTGTCTGCGAACGAAACCGAGTCTTCATAGCTCAGCACCGCCCACCCATTGTCGGTTTTTTCGAAGTAGACATCCGGCAGTAACTCTTTGGCCGCAGACCTCAGCGGCAAACTGACTCCGTCCAGCTCGACGTTGTCAGCAAGGTCGCGTGCGATTCTGAGTGCAGCGATATTCTTAGTCGCCAGCCGCAGAACTCCGTCATCGTCCACGCCGCCTTCGGCGAGCGTTTCTTCGTACGGCTTGATCATTTCTTCGATCGTCAGCCACTCGCACTTATTGTACTTGAGCGTCCACGTCACAAATCGAATCTGCTTCCGGCCAGGAAATCGTGGCCGGCCTTCGGTCGACCGCGCGACGTGAAACGCCATGAATTCTTTGTAGCTGTCGGGATGAAACTTGTGTCCCATGCCTGGCCCGATCAGGAGCTTCGCGTCGACTCCAAGTTCTTTTCCACGTTCAATCATCTTCGAACTGGCCACCAGCTGAGCGTCCAGTTCGCCGCCGTAAGTGCAGAACGGAACGTTGAACATGTTCAACGCGTAATCGATCGAATCATAAATATGCAGGCCTCGATGCTGGTGTGCCGGCAGAATTCCGGTCTGCTTTTGATATTTATAGAAATCAACAAAGCCAGCTCCCGGACCGACTGATGACCATTTCGAAGGGTGATGCACTCCCAGATGCCACGCTCCGGCTCCGCCCATCGAGAAACCCCAAAGTGTGATCCTCTTGTTGTCGATCCGGAATCGGCGGCTGACATCGGCAATGGCTTCGAAGACGTCGGTTTCGCCGCTCCAGCGGTACGCGTTGTCGGTCCGGCCGAAGACGTCGAGCTGAATCCAGTTCTGACCGTCCTGCGGTTTCTTACCCTGATGCTCGTTGAAGAGACGAACTTCGTTGCGCGTGCCGCCTCGACCATGCAGTTTGACGTGCAGAGGAAAACGATATCCGGACGGTACTTCGTTCATGGCATCGGGCAGCGACAGGGCGTACGGCTGAGTGGAACCATCGACCCTGGAGACGTATCCGCGAATCGTGGATCCCGCAGCCGTGAGCCATGGACGCTTGCTGGCTTTCAAATCGGCCGCCCGCTGCATCCCGGTCGCGATCGCAGTCTCGCAGTACTTAACCCACCCCGACGGCGTCTCCGGTTTCCTCTTGTTCGCGTAGAACTCGTCGTGACGCAGGCACCACTCGGCTCCCTTCGCAAAGACTTCAACATCAGCGATATCGGGTTGCCTGGAGTTCGAGGCTTTCAGGTCTACGATCTTATCGTTGAGCTTGCTGAGTCCCTCGCGCAATTGCTTCGCCGCTTCGGGCGGAGCGGGTTGTGCGAACGAGATGTCGGGAACGGCGAGCAGAGTCGCCAGAGTGATGATCGCCAAATGAAGAGTTCGCATGATTGATCAGGCCTGTCGAAGAGCGATACCGGTCGATGCCGTTGACTGAATGGGCATCGTGATTTGGCTGGATCGTGGCAGATCAACGGCCGTCTGTCAGCTATGCGGGATTTGCCGACGACCTTGCTGACTGGCACCGAACTCGCTGAACGCGGGGATTGATAAGAAGCCGAGACAACTCCGTCAGCTTGATTCGGTTCCGACGATCGCGCGAGCGCAGACTAAGCAAATGGGCGCTCAGTTTTCTGAACAGTCGCCGTTGCCGAGTGTCAGGCAGCTCTCACACCTGATGGGTGCTGCCGGCTTTCGCCTCAGAATCCGATGTCACGTCGCGCGTGTTTGACACGCCCTGACTCAGGTCCAACGGGTGGACAACCCGCACGTCCGGTCCCACTCGCCGCCGCATGCTTGATTCGCCAGTGTCGTCAGATCAGATGAATCGACTCCGGCATACTGGTTGCGGGAGGTTGGTTCGACGCATTTCTGCCGTCACGTTGACTCGTCGCAACATCCAACGTTGCGGCTCCACAACTCTGC
>JBLFXD010000026.1:0-18527 GCA_047611045.1 Planctomycetaceae bacterium
TGGCCCTCAGGTTGCTGCAGCATCTGGCGGCGGGGAACGATCCGAGCGAATTGCGGATTCTGTTGATGGCTCCGACCGGCAAAGCGGCTCAGCGGTTGAACGAGTCGCTCGGCCGCGCGACACAGCAACTGCACGTCGATCAGCGGGTTCATGATGCGCTGACGCAGGTTTCGGCAGGGACGATTCATCGACTGCTTGGGTGGACGCCCTTGCCGCCAGAGCGAGGCGGGCCGTTTCGACATCGCGCTGAAGTACCGCTTGAGGCGGACATCGTGTTGGTCGATGAGGCGTCGATGGTCGACCTCGCGCTGATGTGCCGGCTGTTTGATGCAATTCCGAACTCCGCGCAGGTCATCCTGATTGGCGACCGTGACCAGCTCGCGTCTGTCGAAGCCGGCGGCGTGTTGAGCGACTTGTGCGGCAACCTTGTCGGCGACACGTTTGGTCGGCTCAACGAGGCAAGGCGAACGGTCATTGCTCGCCGAACGGGATTGAACTTCGCGGATGAAATTCTGGATGCGGAATCTGGGACGAATCCGGCTCAGGAATCCGGACCGAAGAAGAAGTCGGCGCTGCGGAAGAAGAAGGATGATCCGAAGCAAATGACGCTGTCCTTTGGTGCCGAAGAGGATCCAACAACTGAATCGGCGGCGGCCGACAGACCGTCCAGGAAGGCAACCCGAAGCGTCAGCGAGGAGTCCTCGGTTGTTGATGCTTCAGACTCAAGGCCCTCGCTGACGCGGCAGGTTGCCAGCAGTCGCGGTTCTCAACTGCCGACAAACGCTCTGGCCGAGAGCGTTGCCACGCTTAACTACAGTCATCGGTTTTCCGCTGAGAGTTCGCTCGGTCAGTTGGCGGCGGCGATTCGCGAGGGTAGGGCGGATGATGCGATCTCACTCTTGCGAGCGGCGAATCCGGACGAGATTCGGTGGCTCGATGGAAACGGCACGGAGTCATCGCCGGTTGACTCTGCCATTGATCAGGCTGCAGATGGTTACCGCGAATACCTGGAGCGGCTCCAACGCGAACCGAATGGGTCGGTCGAGATTCTTCAGGCGGCGGCGCAGATCAGAGTTCTGTGTGCTCATCGTTCTGGCCTGCGCGGCGAGACAATGCTCAATCAGCGGATCGCCGATCGGCTGACAGCCGATGGTTTGCTGAGTCTCTACGCCGGAGATTCGCTCGGTCGCCTGGTAATGGTTTCGCGGAATGACTATCGACTCGACCTGTTCAACGGAGACGTCGGGGTCGTTGCGAAGGCAGAGGTCGAATCGAATTCTTCTTCAGCCGCCGCCGGTGGTCGAGGCCGGGTCATTGCCTTTGAAGACGGCAGCGACGTATCGGGAGTTCGTCGCGTTCCGGCTTCGCTGATTCCCGGCGTTCAGGATTGCTTCGCGATGACGATCCACCGCAGCCAGGGATCAGAGTTTCGGCAGGTGCTGCTCGTACTGCCGGAACATGATTCGCCCGTGCTGTCTCGCGAACTTCTTTACACAGCCGTCACGCGAGTGAAAGAGTCTGCCGATCCGACGAGCGGTCAGACATTGCCGGGATTTCTCTGCATCGCCGGCAGCGAATCCGTCGTGCGAGGGGCTATCGATCGGTGCATCCACCGAGTTAGTGGATTGTCCGACGGAATCGAGCGGCGAGTCGGATTCACGGCGTAATTCAGCTTCTTGGCTGCCGCATATTCCCCACATTATCGCCCATCTGGCAATCTGTGCGGATAATTTCGGTTCTGATCAATAAAACGGTTGTGTCGGTCGTCCGGCCTGACCGATGAAAGAGGAGACATGCCTCCCTTGCGAGGTGCGCGGAAGAGTTCGCGCATCCGTGTGGGTGGCTCGTAGTTTGAGAGGGCAGACTCCTCTCAGGCAGCGATTGAGTCAGGTGATTCGCTCATGGACGAGCGAAATCCGCCGAGTCCTCTTTTGTGGATCAGGACAAAGCACGATGAATGGAGTCAGAGGCAACAACGGTAACGGCTCAGGCATGACGTCCGGGGCTCACCGTCTGAACGCTTCGCCGCGGCGCGGTTTGGCGTGGATCAGATCCACGGTGATCGGGTCCTCGGTGTTGACCGGTGCGCTGGGGCTGGTGGCGGGTTGCGGGTTCAGTCGACCGGATGATTCCGTCGATTCGAATGCCGACGCCAACTACTACCAGATTTCGTCGGCGTCGATCGAATTTCCGAACATCATGGACCCCATCAACAACGATGTGCTTGCGACCGCTCCGCCGCTCACCGTGACTGATGAATCCGATATCGAATTCAAATATGTGCCTTTGCAGGAAGCAGTTCACACCGCGCTGATGAATTCCCGCATCCTGCGTGATCTTGGTGGAGCGATTCTGCGAAGCCCATCCGACATGGACACCACGTTCGATGTCGCGCTGCAGGAACTCGACCCACGGTTCGGCGTCGCTGCCGCGCTGAGCGAGTTCGACGCTTCGTTTGCAACGTCGACGTTCTACGACAAGAACGACCGCGCATTGAACAACCAGTTCTTCGGTGGTGGTACACGGCGTCTGAAGCAGGACACGGCCACGATCGAATCGCAACTGACGAAGCGAGCTGGCACGGGAACCGAGCTGACTTTTCTTAACCATACGGAATACGATCAGAACAACGCTCCTGGTAACTTCTTCGGCGGTGCCTGGACCACGTGGCTCGACATGGAAGCTCGGCATCCGTTGCTGCAGGGCGGCGGAACCGAGTTCAATCGAATTGCCGGACCCAGCGACTCGCCGACCAGCATTAACGGTGTCGTGATCGCTCGTTTGAGAACCGACACGTCGCTGGCTGATTTTGAAATGTCGGTCCGCGACTTTGTCAGCAATGTGGAAAACGCGTACTGGGATCTGTACTTCGCCTATCGCGATCTCGATGCCCGAATCATGGCTCGTGATAACGCGCTGGCAACGTGGAACCGGATCAACGCTCTTTATCAAAGTGGCCGCGTCGGCGGTGAGGCGGAAAAAGAAGCACAGGCTCGCGAACAGTACTTCCGCTTTCAGGAGCAGGTTCAGAATGCTTTGAGCGGGAAACTCGACGGAGGCACTCGAACGAACAACGGAACCGCTGGCGGTGCCTTCCGAGGAAACGGCGGCGTCCTTTCATCAGAACGACGTCTGCGTTTGTTGATGGGTCTGCCGATTAACGATGGCAAGCTGCTGCGACCTCAGGACGAACCAATTCTCGCTCAGGTCAACTTCGACTGGGATTCCATTCTGGTGGAAGCACTGACTCGTCGCGGAGAACTGCGACGTCAGAAGTGGGTGATCAAACAGCGCGAACAGGAGTTGATCGCGTCAAAGAATTACCTGCTGCCCAGTCTCGATCTCGTCGGTCGTTACCGCTGGCGAGGGCTCGGTCGCGACCTGTTGAAACAGCACGATCCGTCGACACCGGCAGTAGCGACAGCGGGAGACCTGGATAGCGTTTCATTCAATAATGCCGCAGAGAATCTGTTCGGCGGAAACTTCCAGGAATGGCAGCTTGGATTCGAATTCAGCATGCCGATCGGAAACCGTCGAGCACACGCAGCCGTCGAATACGCCGAACTGTTGCTCAGTCGCGAACGAGCCATCCTGTCGGAACAGGAACGCGAAGTCGTGATGGCTTTGAGTGAAGTCGTTGCGGAACTCAGCAGAACGTGGGCGTTGCTGGAAACTTCCGACGATCGGCGCATCGCAGGTTCCGAGCAACTTAACGCGGTGCAGGCAGCGTTCGACGCAGACAAGGTTAACTTTGATGTCCTGCTGGACGCTCAGCGACGGTTCCTCGACGCCGAAACGAACTACCATCGATCGTTGGTCGAATACACCATCGCCGTTCGAAACGTGCACTTCGAAAAGGGTTCGCTGCTCGACTACAACGAAGTCTTCCTGACCGAAGACCTGTGGCCAATGCAGGCTTACTCAGACGGAATGCGGCGGCACAAAAACCAGATTCGGCTGGACGGGTTGAACGGCATGATCAATCGGCCCAAGCCACTCAGTGCCGGACCGTACAATCAGAACATGATGCCGGGCGACGCTGCGGAATGGGAAAACGGATCGTTCACGGCCGAGCCGTACACCCCGGAACCGACTGCCGAACCGGGACCCGTTGAACCGCAGCCGCTCGAACCAGCCAACGATTCGGCGGCCCTGTTCGACGAAGCCAACAGACTGCAACCCCTGGAAGCTTTAAAGGCGTCGAAAGAGGTCGGCGTTCAGGCAGCCCCGGCGGAAGAGCTGTCTGACCTGAGTTTTCTGCAGAACCTCAGCGGCGAAACATCGCGACCTGTGAAATTGTCTGATGAATTCCCCGAGTTCATCGTCAACGACGTTGACTCGGCTGGTGCTGGTGAGACTTTCGAAACGATCGAATTCGAGGCACCCACCTCGTCGGAGATCGTCGACGATTCTGAATTCATCGAGGTCGCTCCGCTGCCTCCGGCCGAGCCACTTGAATTCCTTCCTCCCGTTCCGGCCGACGACTAACCGGAAGAGTTTGGGAAGGAACGAATGATGGGAACACTGTGGCAAACCCAACGACGGTCGACCGCGTGCGGCCTGTTGAGCGGCGTGTTCCTTGTGACGGCGGTTGTCCTGTCACGAAGAATCTCGGGCGACGCGTCGCCATTCACTTCCGAACTGGCCGCGTGTCTGACAGGTGTCGCGGCGAGTTTGATCGCTGTTCTTGCGGCATCAATGCCCGACCTGATCAGCGATCGTCTGGTGCGTCCGCAAAGAACGTTGTTGATTTCGGCGTGCGGATTGCCCGGAGTGATGCTTGGCTTGGCCGTCATGCCAGCGGGAAGCACGACAGGACTGGCGTGCCTGGTCGGTCTTTATGTGGCTGCTGTGTTGACGGTTTTCGCAATTGAATCTGACGGGGCCAGCTTGCTGACTGAAGACGTCGGCGATTCACGGCCCGAGCGTTCGTCTGCAAGTTGTCAGTCAGTGTCTGCGTCTTCCAAGCCGGTAGACCTGTCCACATCGACGAGCGAAGGTACTCCAGAATCTCGCACGTTCGACGAACAATCGCTGAATCATGCGACGAACCTTTCCGTCACCGACGCTGTTCGAGAATCAGCTGAAGAGTTTACGGCAGACAGTGAAGCAACGGCGTTGCCGTTCGAGCTGAACGAGCCGATGCAACACCCGGCCAGCAACCCAGACACGACGCAATGGATGAGTCGGTCGCGTGTCGAAGGGTTGGATGTCGCGGAGGGTTCGTTCCGAGTCCGTTTCGTGGCCGGCCAACGACTGGCTCCGGTCCATCTGCCCTTCTCGCCGCCGCTCGCTGACACTCCGGAATTCGAGTGCGACCCGGCAGACGATTCTGATCTTCGCTTCCGAACAACCGCCGTGCATGCATACGGAGTTCGCATCGAGGTCAGCCGGTCTGGCAATTGCGATGAGGAAGCGACGGTCGAAGTTGCGTGGATGGCCAGCGCGGCGATCAGTGATTCGGTGGCGGCGTAACTTTGGAAATCGCTTCGGCCAGCGAGTCCTCGCCGGACGTGACCTGGGCTTCGATGTTCAACGCCAGAAGCATCGCCGAGCCAATCCAGTCCGACTGGATTTTGACGAGATCTTTGAGCGTGGTCACCAACGCTGTTGCTCCCAACTTTTCAGCAGCTTCAGCCAACTGCTGAACGTCGCTTTGGTCGTAGTGGTGATGATCCGGGAACGCGATCAGCTCTTGAACGGGAATCTCTGCCGAAGCCAGTGTCTTCCGAAATCCATCCGGGTTACCGATCCCGCAAAACGCGAGCACACCAGAATCGTCGACGGCGTGCTGGTTTCCCGCCTTGTCGACCAGTCCGGCAGGGGCGAAGGACAGCTCGACTCTTGCTGCAACCTGATTGTTTGCTTCGACAACCTTCCAGATGCCTGCTTGGGCCGATTCGTCGACCAGGTCGGCACGTGTGAGAATGACGATGTTTGCTCGACGAAGTCCGGAGAAAGGTTCTCGCAACAGTCCTCGCGGCAGCAAAGCGTCATGCCCCCACGGATTCAACGCGTCGATAAGGACGATGTCGAGGTCCCGTTTCAGCCGTCGATGTTGAAACGCGTCGTCAGCAATGATCACCGTGCAGCCATCGTTGGGAGCGTCGTGGCTCGCCCTGACCTGACGGGCGGCGAGGACTCGGTCTCGGTTCTGAACGTGCGGCGTGCCGGGGCAAAGCAGCTCAAGAACGCGAGCCTCGTCGTTCCCACCTTCAGGCAGTTCTCGATACCCGCGGCTGATGATGCCCGGTCGATGACCAGCTTCTTTCAACATTCGGACCAGCATTGCGACGACTGGAGTCTTGCCCGTTCCGCCGGTCGTCAGATTACCGACGCTGATGACTGGAATTGGAGCCGCGTGTGACTTTTTAACTCCGGCGTCAAACAGTGAATTGCGAAAAGCAACACCGCATCGGTAACCCCAGGAAGCAACTCGCAGCAGCCCGCGCAGCAAGCGGCTTCCGAATGACTTCGGTGGCCCGGCAATCAGCTCGAGAAATCTCTGTTGAGCGTTCTTTTTCGTGGGTTCCATGGTCGTTGGGTCTGACCCACTGAAGGCTGAGAGTGTTTGAACTGGCAGGTGTCGTTGGCTGGAACAAGTTCCGCGCAGTTCCGGCAGTGCTCTCAGTTTCAACTCGCGATTGCCGGAACTGCGCTGCGCTTGTTCCAGCCTACTGAAAACTGACGGTGTCGAAGGGCGAGCCGAGTTCAACGAAAACAAGGATTGCGCCGGAACTGACAAAGTTCAGTTCAAGCGGGCCGACCGTAGTGGAACGATTCTGCGGCTGCAACGCATCGCATCGACGTGTGCGAAATACTCAAAGCAGCCCGTCTCGAAGGCCGATAACAACGATTCAGGGGGACTCTTCCGGTTATCTCCGGTGAACCCATCTCACTGTTTTTCGCCTTGAGACTGCACCATGTCCGACGTCGCACTGCACGACATCGCGGACGAGTTCGACGACGACGTCGAGCCGGTGCTCCCGTACTGGAAACAGGCTCGCGAACCGCTGGCGTGTTTGATCTTCCTCGCCCCGCTGCTGGCCATTTACGAGTTCGGCGTTCTGTGGCACGGTTCGAGCGAAGGCAGCATCCGCAACGGTGCCGACTTCTGGATGCGAACCTGGCTACAGGGAGCGGGCGTCGACGCCGTGGTTCTGCCGGTTCTGGTTGTCGGAGTGCTGCTGGCGTGGCATCGCTGGGGCGAGTATCAGTGGCGAATTTCCCGCGAAACGCTGATTGGCATGTTTGCAGAAAGCCTGCTGTTCGCCGTCGCTTTGTTGTTCGTCGCTCAGCTTCAGGACATGGCATTTCAATGCTGGTTTCCCGGTGAAGTCAGCATTCGACAGTTAACTCCCGGCGAACGTCCATTGCTCGCCTTCGGCAGCGAACTCGGCCCGAGGCTCATCAGCTACGTCGGCGCCGGCGTTTACGAAGAGGTAATGTTCCGGCTCGCGCTGCTGCCTGTTGTGCTGATCGGATTACGAGTCGTCTTTCGAATGCCCAAGGGCTGGTCAGCCGTGATGGCTGTGTTCCTGACGAGCCTCGTGTTCTCAGTTGCGCATTACCTCGGACCAGCTGGCGAGGCGTTCTCGCTGTTCAGCTTCACGTTCCGGGTGACCGCTGGCTGCTTCTTCGCGACGGTGTACCTGCTCCGAGGCTTCGGCATCACTGTCGGCTGCCACGCGCTGTACGACGTGCTCGTCGGAATTCTCACGGCCAGCCTGTAAATCGCGTTGCTGCGGATTTCGCCTCCGTTTCTTGTTCGGGAAAAACGGTCCATTGTTTCGACTGGAGCGAACGATGGAATCGTCACCGCCCGAAGAACAACTGCGATTCCTGTTCTGAACGGCGGCTGTACTGTAGCCACAGAATTCGCGAAGAGACTCTCAAATTGACAAGTGACGACGACGATATTCCGAGTGGTCGTTTCCTCCTATCAACAACGACCCAATCCAAATTTCTGACTTCCTCTCCCATAACAGGTTCCCTGTTTACATAACGCGTTTCAGTACCCACCGCTGGCACGATCTGATGAATCTTCGGCAACGGGCTCGCTCTGACGAAGTCCGGATTCGGCACTCATCGCTCGTGCCGGTAGAGTCCACACCAGCGAGGCAATGCACATGATTCGAGCAATCTTTTTCGCCGGCGGCCTGTTCGTCGCTCTCTGTGGCGTGTCGTTTCTGATGGTCGACAAGATGGTCCTGACCGCGTCCGCCAGCGAAACCGAAGAGCGATCGCGCGAGTTCCGCGGTCTCTTCATGGAAGACGCCGAGTCAGATCGCAAAGTCTTCAACCCACCAGAATGGGCCGCCTTCTGCCTGATGTCCGTCGGCACGGTGACGATGCTCTATTCCGTCGCCCTGCCCAAACGCCATCACTAACGAACTCGCGTCAAGCAGTTTCAATAGCTCTTCGTGACGTTGTCGCGAAGAGCTGTTTTTCGTTCGTAACGAATGCGGTTTACCGGTGGACGCTGACCATGTCATTGCGGATTCTCCCGACGATTACGAAGTGTTCACTTTGTGTGTGAATGCAATTATTCACGACACTGCGTAGCCAGCTGCAAGAACAACTCTTCTGAGAACAAGTTGCGCAGCACGTCTGTCGAAGCCGGGAATCTATGAGCGAGCCTCGCGTTTTCGAGAACAAATACACTTGCCCGTGGAAGCACGACTTCTACGTGAAGGATCCGCCGGCTGGTGACGGCGAGCGTGCCGTTTGCCCGTTGTGCGGCTCTTCCAAAACGCGAGTCGATCTCAGTCTTCCTGCTGAATTCCAGGTCGCGACAGTCGGTGCGGACTCGACGGACAGTATTGACGCGACCATCGATGCCACAATCACTGCGGAAGCTCGCAAGCAGAAGCAAGAGGCTGCCACGGCCGTCGCCGATCTTCCTCGATATCGAATGCTGCATGAACTCGGGCGAGGCGCGTGCGGAGTTGTTTATCGAGTCCGCGACGAGCAGGTCGGCCGAGACGTCGCTCTAAAACGTTTGCTGAAATTCACGCCGCGAGCGCTGCAGTTGTTCAAGCAGGAATTCCGCTCGCTGGCGGACATCGCTCATCCGAACCTCGCGTCGCTCTACGAACTGCATGCAGAAGATGGCGACTGGTCGTTTACGATGGAGCTGCTCGAAGCCGTCGAATTTAACGAGTATGTCTGGTCAGGCTTTGCGGCGTGCGATGAAAACTGCCGGGTGATCGAGGCTCAGGTTGCTCGGCAGGGAACGCGGCTGTCAGCTCCGGTGATTGCTCGACTTTATAACGCGCTAAGGCAAGTGGCCGCCGGGTTGGACACGCTGCACAAAGCTGGCGTGCTTCATCGAGACATCAAACATTCCAACATCATGGTGACGACCGAAGGGCGAGTTGTACTCGTTGACTTTGGCCTCGCCGTTGACGCAACGACTGGTGGAAAAGGCACGGCCCAGGGGACGCCCGCGTTCATGGCACCCGAGCAGTGTGCAGGTCGAGCTTCGTCGTCCGCCACCGACTGGTACGGCATCGGCGTGATGCTTTACGAGATCCTGACGGGACAGCTTCCGTTTGTTGGTTCGCTTGAGAAAATCCTCACCAGGAAACGGAAGGAGATCCCCAAAGAGCCTCGCGAAATCGAACCCAGCATTCCGGCCGAGCTGAACGAACTCTGCATGAAGCTGCTGCAGATCAAGCCAGCCGACCGACCGTCGGTCGAAGAGATCCTGACGGCAATCGGCGCTGACAGCGAAATTGAATTGCTGAACAACAATCTCGCCGCTACGGAGCGTTCAGACATCGAACTCGTAGGCCGAGATCGACAATTGAATGTCTTGCGAGATCATTTTGCGCAGCTGGTTGTTGACCGACCTTCAGGCAAGCAGACCGATTCGGAAGCGTTCAGAAATCGATACGAAGCGAACAGCGTCTTCGTACATGGTCGATCGGGGATGGGGAAAAGCGTTCTCGTTGAACGGTTCCTGCAGGAAATTCAGCGAGACGCCGACGCTCTCGTCCTGGCCGGACGGTGCTACGAGCAGGAATCCGTGCCGTTCAAAGCGCTCGACAATCTGATGGATTCACTGGCCTCGTACCTGGCTGGTCTGCGAGCTTCAACGCTCAAATCGCTGATCCCTGAAGACTCTCGACCACTGGCTCGAGTGTTCCCGGTGTTCGGTCAGTTGCCCGGCATTAACGACGAAGCTCGTCCGTCGATTGAGAACGCAGAGCAACAGGAACTTCGACAGCGGGCGATGATCTGCCTGCGTGAATTGCTGACGCGACTTGGTCACCGAAAAAAGCCGCTGGTTCTTTACGTCGACGATCTGCAATGGGGCGACGAGGACAGTGCCGATCTACTGGTCAACCTTCTGCGTCCACCGAACTCGCCTCAACTTCTTCTGCTCGGCTCGTACCGAACAGAGGCCATCGGGACAAGCCCTTGCCTGATCGAACTGGCCAATGAGTACTCGTCCGGCGAGTTCAAGCCGCCCCGATCCGAAATCTCTGTCGAAGCATTAACAGAGCAAGAGTCGGCAACACTCGCACTGAAACTGCTCGGTCGCGACGACAAAAATGCTCATGAAATGGCAGCGAGAATTGCCAGTGAATCAGGCGGCTGGCCATTCTTTGTCTGGGAACTCACGCAAGGCGTTCAGGACGATCCCGATATCGCCAACGGAGCGTTGGAACTCGACGACGTCATCTGGGCGCGAGCGTGTCGACTGCCGGAAGAAACTCGACAGTTTCTTGAACTGGTTGCTGTTGTCGCTCGGCCAATTCCAGCGGCGGAAGCGTACCGCGCGCTCGACGAAGTTGAACGAGGCCAGAGTCTCCTTGCTCAACTGAGAACTGCCAGTTTCGTCCGCACCACAACAGACGAGGCACAAGAGTCGATCGTCGAATCGTATCACGATCGGATCCGCGAATCGGTTTCTGCCCGAGTTGACGAGGCGACCGCTCAGAAGCATCACCTGAGCATGGCCAGGGTCATCGAAGAAGCCTGCGGCATTACCGTCGAAGACCGAACTCAATGGTTGAACTCGACTAAACCGATCACCGACGAAGTCGTCGAACTGACGACCGAACAGTGGAACCGCGTTTTCGATCTCGCTCGACACTTCTCAGCCGGAGGCCAGAGCGATCAGGCACTGCCGTATGCACTGATCGCTGCCGAACAGGCACGTCGGCAGGACGCCCTGGAAGTCGCCGAGCAGCAGTTCCGCGTTGCCGAACAGGGAAGTGCCGATGCTCCGCAACACGTTCAGTTTCGAATCGCCAACGGCCTCGGTGATGTGCTGATGCTTCGCGGAAAGTACGACGAAGCCGAACACCGCCTGACCGCCGCGCACGAAGTCGCCGCTGATGAGATCGTACGGGCAAAGACTGATCGTAAGCTCGGTGAGTTAGCGTTCAAGCGTGGAAGAATGCAGAAAGCCGCCGAGATCATCGAGACGGCACTTCGAAACATGGGCCGATGGGTACCTCGCAGCGCGGCTGGCTACACCGTTGGAGTCGCATGGGAAGGCTGGATTCAACTTCTACACACATTGCTCCCCAGCTTCTTCGTCCATCGTCGCAAGGAGATCCCCACCGGCGCCGAGCGGGTTCGGATCACCCTGATGAGCCGCCTGGCGTACCTGAACTGGTTCGCTCGAGGAACCGTACCAACGCTCTGGTCGCATCTTGTCGAATTGAACCGGGCCGAGCGTTACTTGCCATCACTCGAACTGGCTCAGGCCTGGTCCGAACACGCGCCGGCAATGAGCATGGTCCCGCTGCACAGCCGAGGAATTCGATATGCAGAAAAATCGCTGAAGATTCGACGGGCTCACGGACATCGTTGGGGCATGGCGCAGTCGCTGCACTTTCTAGGGTTGGCGCAACACTCTGCCGGCCGGCTGCGAGAGTCCGTTGAGAATATGGAACAGGCCGTCGAAATCTTCGAACAGACGGGCGATTGGTGGGAAGCAAATCTCGTCCGTTATCAACTTGGGTTAGCCCACTACCGACTCGGCAATCTGGACCTGGCAATCGACTATTCCCAACGTGTTCATCGGTCGGGCATCGAACTTGGAGACGATCAGGCCAGCGGAATCTCATTGCACTGTTGGGCGCTTGCTGCGCATGGAGACGTTCCCGCCGACATTATTCAGACCGAACTGAATCGAAAGCGCGCCGACGCGCAGGTAGCGACGCAGGTTCTCCTGGCAGAGGCCCTGCGACTCTACTACGCAAAGGACCTTGTCGATGCATTGGCACGTCTCGACGAAGCCATGCACCTCATCCGCAAGAACTCACTTCGCAGTAATTTCATCGCGATGGTTTATTCATGGCGGGCGACGGTGTTGCGAGAACTTCTTGAACAGGAATCTTCGGACGGTCGTTTGGATAAACGGTTCTTGCGGCGGACAAAACAAGCAGTCCGAACCGCTCGCTTCATGGCATGGAGCTACCCGATCGAAAGGCCTCATGCACTCCGCGAAGCCGGCGAAGTCGCACTTCTGCAGAGCCGTCACGAGAAATCGACCCACTTCTTCCAAAGCAGCATCAAGGAAGCCGAGCGTTTGGAAATGTCCCACGAAGCCGACCGCGCACGTGCCCGCCTGGACGAGTTGTAAACACGGTCAAGCCTCAATCTCTTAACAGTTGATGGTTTCAATAGAACGATCGGACTGTCAGGTCGGGTGGAGCTTGCAGCAGGACAATCTCTGGCATTGACGCATCAGCACGCACAATTCACGCTGGAGCCTTCGACTCAATAATTCGGCATTCCGCGTCTGGAGGAAGTGCAACGTGTTGTCTGTTTTCGGTGAACCCGGAAGGTCCTTCTGCGATGGAGTTTCGCGGCGCAGTTTTCTTTCGGCAGGCAGTCTGGCGTTCGGTGGATTGTCACTGCCTGAACTCTTACGAGCAGAATCGGCGAGTTCTTCGGCACGCGACCATTCTGTCGTGATGATCTATTTGCCCGGAGGACCAACTCAGCATGAGACGTTCGATCCTAAACCGAATGCGCCCGTCGAGATTCGCGGATCGTTCTCGCCGATCAGCACTTCCCTGCCCGGAGTCCAGTTCTGCGAGCTGCTTCCGAAGCTGTCGCGCATGGCGGATCGGTTTTCGATTGTCCGCACTCTGGTCGGAATGAAGAACCGACACGAATCGTTTCAGTGTTACTCCGGCCGGGCGGCTGGCCGCAGCGAAGACGTGGAGCCGTCCGGTGGCTGGCCGACCTTTGGTTCGTCCGTCTCGCGAATTCTTGGACCGGGTTCTGCAGGGATGATCCCATACGTCGATGCCGCTCCGAAGATGAGCTACCGGCCGTACAACAACCAGGGAATTCATGATCCGTCTGGAAAGAGTTCATGGCCAGGTTTCACCGGCCAGGCTCACGTTCCATTCACACTGGCTGGCGATGTGAAATCGGATCTCGTGCTGAACGGAATCAACCTCGACAGGCTGGGAGACCGCAAGACGCTGCTCAGTTCGCTGGCACGTGTCGAGCAGCAAGCGTCAGAGAGCGGCCTCGACAGCTTCCAGAAGCAGGCCTTCGGGTTACTTGGTTCAAGCCGTCTTGCCGAAGCGCTGGATCTTGAAGCTGAGGATCCGAAAATACGCGAGAAGTACGGCAAGGCACAAAAGACCGATCCAAGCTTCGGTGGTGCACCGCAAAGCCCCGAGCACCTGCTGCTAGCAAGGCGTCTCGTCGAAGCAGGCGTCCGTTGCGTGACCGTTGCCTTTGGAGCGTGGGATTGGCACGCCAATCGCGAAGGTCCGATCGATCAGCTTTCGCGAAAGTATCTTCCCGTTTTCGATCATGCGATAGCAACGTTTCTCCAGGACCTCGATGAAAGAGGGCTGCTCGAAACAACCTCGGTCGTTGTCTGGGGAGAATTTGGCCGGACGCCTCGTATCAACGCTAAAGGTGGCCGTGATCACTGGCCGTCGACTCAGTCCGTGCTGCTGGCAGGAGGCGGACTTCGGAGTGGCCAGATTCTCGGAGAAACCGACCGCACAGGAGGCGTCCCCATCTCGCGCCCGATTCACGTTCAGGAAGTATTCGCCACGCTGTACCACTCGCTCGGCATCGACGTCAACGCGATCAAGATTCCAGACTTCAACGGTCGTCCGAGATACCTCGTCGACGAGAACCGTCAACCGATTCCTGATTTGATTTGAGTCACAGCCAATTCATCTCGTTTTCTCAACGCGCGTAATCGCTGAGCGGTTTTGCTGTCACGATCGGGTTTGCTCAGCTCCGATCAGAAGGTAGGCTGACTGGCCGACATCCCTCGCTGTTCTGTCGTCTTTAACGGTGCATCGCATGCTTCGCGTTCTTGGCTCGAATCGAAAACTCTGTAACGGCTTTGGTCGGCGAGACTTTCTGCAGGCGGGAAGCCTGGGAGTGGCGGGGCTCGGCTTGTCGGATCTGCTGGCCGCGGAAGCGCAGGCAACCACCGAGGCCGTTGATAGTTCGTTTGGAAAAGCGAAGCGTTGCATCCTGCTCTTTCTGTATGGATCGCCGAGTCAGCTTGAAACGTTCGATATGAAACCGGAAGCGCCGGTGGAGATTCGCGGGACGATGGACCCGATTGCTTCGTCGGTACCGGGGCTTGATGTTTGCGAGCTACTGCCGGAGACGTCGAAGATCATGGACCGGACGACGGTTGTTCGATCTATGACGCATCCATACCCGATTCACGGCGTGGCTTACGCCATGACCGGAATTCCGACGATCGATGTCGCGATGGAACTGGCTCCGCACGACCCTCGTCATCATCCGTGGTTCGGATCCGTAGTCGAGTACGTCGATCGCCAAAGACGTGGCTCAGCCAGCGAGTTTGTTCAGAACGTCGCGCTGCCGTTTCACTTCAGCAGCCAGCGCACCGATCAGCCGTTTCGATCCGGCCCGTACGGCGCGTTTCTTGGTTCCGGTTTCAATCCAACGTGGACCGAGTTCAACGGCAAAGGCACTGTCCATATCGAGAAGGATCGAGGCAGCGGGTTCTCGTACAGTGGCCCGGAGCCGTACCTTGGCTGCTCGCGCGATACACATTTTCAGATCTCATCAACCAAGCCGTTGCCCGGCGTGACAATGGACCGGCTTGATCGTCGCAAGAGTCTGCTCGAACAGTTCGACGATTCGCGAAGACACTTTGATCAGACTGAGGTTGGTGCCTCGCTCGACAAATTTCAGCAGCAGGCGTTCTCGCTGGTCAGTTCGCCGAGCGTGTCCACAGCGCTGGACACTCGGCAGGAATCAGACGCAACGCGCGATCGATATGGAATGACGTTGTTCGGTCAGGGCTGCCTGGCCGCTCGCCGGTTGGTTGAATCCGGCACGCGTCTAGCCACGGTTTTCTGGGACGAGTACGGCCTGGCCGGTGATGCCTGGGACACTCACTTCAAGCATTATCCCCGGATGAAGGATCAATTGATGCCGGGCTTTGACAAAGCCTACTCGGGTTTGATTCTCGATCTTGAACAGCGAGGGATGCTCGACGACACCCTCGTCGTTTGCCTGAGCGAGCACGGCCGAACTCCGAAGATCAACTCGGCGGTCGGCGGTGGGCGCGACCATTGGTCGAAAGCGTACTCGGCGATTTTCGCGGGTGGTGGAATCGCAAAAGGCAACGTCATCGGAGCGACGGATCGTCACGCTGGCGAAGTGCTGTCACGTCCGGTCTCTCCGAAAGACGCACTGGCAACGATGTACCACCTGTTGGGAATTCATCCTCACACGTTGCTGCATGATCGCGGCAATCGACCGGTTCCGCTCGTTCCGGAGAACAACGGCGTCGTCGAAGAAATGCTCGCCTGAGTCGATTATTCCGCAGCGGCTTCGGGAGCAAAGCCTCGGCGGAGCGTGTTTTCGGTGACGTTCACCGGAAGGATGAACTGAGCGAGGTAGTCCGGGCCGCCGGCTTTGGTTCCGATGCCTGACATCCGGAAGCCTCCGAACGGCTGGCGGTTGACCAGTGCTCCGGTGGTGCCTCGGTTGAGGTAGAGGTTGCCGACTTCCAGTTCCTGGACGCAGCGTTTCAGGTTGGCGGGCGATCGGCTGAAGACTCCGGCGGTCAGTGCGTAGTCGGTGTCGTTGACGATTTCGATGGCTTCTGAAAGATCATCGACCGGCAGCACGGCGAGGACTGGTCCGAAGATTTCTTCCTGAGCGAGTCGGCTGCTCGGATCGACATCGGCGAAGACCTGCGGGCCGATGAAGTAACCTTCGTCGGCGAGCCCCTCCGGCAGCGGATATTCCAGGACCAGTCGGTTCTCTTCTTTGCCGATTTCGATGTGCTTCTGAATTCGCTCCAGAGACTTTTCGTCGATGACTGGTCCGACGGTCGTTCCGGCGGCTTCGGCAAGCCCGACTTTCAGGCTGCGAGTGGCCGCGACTAGACGTTTCACAAACGCTGGGTAGATGCTTTTCAGGACGACGACTCGCGAACAGGCCGAACACTTTTGACCGGCATAGTTGAACGCGCTGTCGATGACTCCCTGCACGGCTTCGTCGAGATCCGCGTCGTCGTCGACGATGATGGCATTTTTGCCGCCCATCTCGGCGATGACTTTCTTGACGTGCGTTTGTCGTGGATCGGTTTCTGCGGCAGATCGGTTGATCTGAAGGCCCACGTCGCGTGAACCTGTGAAGGCGATGATGTCGACTTCGTGACTACCGACCAGGACCGGTCCCACTTCTTCGCCGACGCCGGGGAGGAAGTTGACGACTCCGTCAGGCAGGTCGATCTCCTGCAGGATTTCCATCAGCTTGGCAGCGATCACTGAAGACTGCTCGGCCGGCTTCATGATCACCGTGTTGCCGGTAACCATCGCGGCGGCGGTCATGCCCGTCAGGATGGCGAGCGGAAAATTCCACGGAGCGATGACGGCAGCGACGCCTCGCGGACGGTAGTAGTAAGTGTTTTCTTCGCCGGCGATGTTCACTTCGCGAGGAGCCAGAAGTTCGATCGCCTGCTGCGAGTAGTAAACGCAGAAGTCGATCGCTTCGGCGACGTCGGCATCGGCTTCCTGCCACGTCTTGCCGCATTCGTGGACCTGCCACGCGGCGAGTTCGTAGCGGCGTTCGCGCAGAGCGTTGGCCAGAAGGTTCAAATATTCGGCGCGGTAGTTGACGTCGAACTTCGACCAGGTCTTGAACGCTTTTTCCGCCGCGTCGATCGCTTCCTGAGCGTCGTCCGGCGATGCCGCTCCGACCGTGCCGACGATCTGCGTTTTGTGCGACGGATTTCGGCTGACAAGCTGCCCGCGAGTTTCGACTCGTTTGCCGCCGATCACCAGGTAGTAGTCGCGGCCGAACTCTTCGCGGACGGAATCGACGGCTTCCTGAAACTCCTGCCGCACTTCTTCTTTGCTGAAGTCGAGCGGCGGCTCGTTGGTGAAAATCGGGGCTGCTTCGGCAGACGATTCAGTAGATGTATTTTCGGTGGCCTGGTCACTGCTGACAGTGGCGGTTGGTTGGGCCATAAGTTTCTCCAGAGGAATATCCTCAGCGAGGCTGTGCCTCAGGAATGAGTCGTTCGAAGTGTTTTCGAGCAGCCGACGGACGAGGTACGCCATGCCGGGAATGAGTTCGCCAAACGGCGTGTAAATGCGGACGCGGTGCCCAAGCTCGCGAAACAGTTGGGCCTGGTCTTCGGCCATGCCGTACAGCATCTGGATTTCGTAGGCACTCTTCGGAACGTCCAGCTTGCGGCCCCAGGCGATTGCGTGCGAGAGGCTTCGCAGGTTGTGGCTGGCGAATGCTGGTCGCAGTGCCTGGTAATTCTCCATCAGAAATCGGCTGAGCTTTTCGAAGTTCGCGTCCGACTGCCACTTCTCTTTGAAGACGGGAGCCGGCCAGCAGTTCTGCTCGGCGATAACCGTTTCGTAATCCCAGTACGCTCCTTTGACGAGTCGCACGGTGATCGGTGTGCCGCGTTCAGCGACCCACTGACGCAGCTTCAGCAGATCGCTTTCCGCGTCCTGAAGATAAGCCTGGATGACGATGCCGACGTCCGCGAAGTCGCGGAATTCGTCTTCCATCAGGATGTCTTTGAAGATGTGCAGCGTCAGATCTTTGTAAGCGTACTGCTCCATGTCGACGTGGATGTACGCCATGTTTTTGCGAGCTCGACGCAGGATCGTCCTCAGTCGCTTCTTGACAACTTCTGCCGTGCCGATCGGATCGACCGGGCTGAACTGGCTGTACAAAGCCGAAAGTTTCACCGACACGTTGAGCCGCGGAATCGGGCCTCGGTCGTCGTGGTCGATCTGCGTGTCTTCCGACCAGCCGTTGACGTCGTCGGCGAGGTTGTCGAGCAGTTCGCTGTACGAATTGCGGTAGCGGTTTGCTTCGGGTTCTGACACGACCGCTTCGCCGAGAAGGTCGAGCGAAAACGCGAAGCCCCGTTTTCGCAGCTTGGTCACGGAGTCGAGAACTTCTTCCGTCGTGCTGCCGGCGATGAACCGTTGGGCCATGCGGAGTGCATTGGTGCGAGCGTTCATCGAGAGCGCACGGCCGAGCACAGTGTTCGGTCCGGCATG
>JBLFXD010000027.1:0-18330 GCA_047611045.1 Planctomycetaceae bacterium
AGTCGCCTTCGAAATCTTCATGAGCTTTCAGGACGGCGATCGCAGCGACTTCCGCATCGCAATGCGTGAAGTAACTCAGCAGTCGGCTGGCACCGAGCACGTCCCGCACACCCGGAGTCAGGTCTGAAATAACCATCTTTCCACGGTTGCGATGCAGCTTGCGATGCAGCGTAATCATCTTGCCGACGACCGAGCTGGTGATGTACTCAACGCCGGTCATGTTCAGAACGATTTTCTGGAAGCCGAACTGGTCCGTCAGCAGGAAAAGTTCGTGCCCCAGATCCTCGATATTTTCTTCGTCATTAATATGCGAAACGCCAAACTGGACGACGACGATATCGCCATATTCTTGCACTTTGAGATATCGAGGTTGAAAATCTTCGAGGCCCATACTGGCCCTTTCTCAGTTCGTTTCGTCATGAAACCCGTTGTCGCCGAGCCATGCGACTCAGCCAGAAACATCAGCCAATTTACGTCGCGCCAACGATCGAAAGCTGTTCGATCCTCGCCGCAGTGATCTGTTCACGGCCGGCCACTTCGCCTCGTGCTGCCACGATTGTGCCAATGTCGTGAGTTGTACCCGGAAGTTCAACCGGAGCGTACCGCCGATCGGTTCCGTGAACCCAGCCCGATCGATCTCGACATTCCCCCTCGACGAGCACTTCAAGCTCCCGACCAACCAGAGTCTGATAGTAATCTTCGGCCAGATCACGTCCGAGTTCGGCCAGAAATCGACAGCGTTCCTTTCGGACATCCGGCTTCACCTGGTCAGGATAATCGGCCGCCGGCGTACCTTTTCTCTGGCTGAACGGAAACACGTGAATCTTCATGAACCGAGCCTGTCGGCATGCTTCGAGCGTTTCCTCAAACTCCGCATCCGTCTCGCCAGGAAAGCCCACGATGACGTCCGTCGTGAACGCGGGATGGTCCAGCCGCTCGCGCATTTGCTCCAGTTTCTCAAGGAACTTCGCCATCGAATATCGTCGCCGCATCCGGCGCAGAACCGCTTCCGAGCCACTCTGCAGTGACGGATGAAACTGAGGACACAGATGCTCGCAGTTCGCCGCAGCGTTGATGAAGTCATCGTTCACTTCGACCGCTTCGATACTCGAAAGTCGCATTCGCCAGTCGCCGGGGATCCGGTCGAGCTTTTCGAACAGATGCCACAATCGAAACGGCGGTAACCCCGACTTTCCGCGGGTCGTGTCGACTCCGTAGTGCCCGACATGAATCCCGGTAAGCACGATTTCGCGGTGGCCGTTGTCGATCAGCCGTCGGACTTCTGCTTCAATCGACTCGGGTGTGCGGCTTTGCAGACCAGGTCGAACCTGAGGAATAATGCAGTAAGTGCAGTTAAGGATGCAGCCATCCTGAACCTTCACGTACGCACGTCGCCGACCGTCGAAATGGCTGATCCCGTCCGGGATGTCGACGATGCCGAGCCGGTCGAACACGTCGGGTAGTTCTCGTTTGTCGCGGACGATCTCGAAGACGCCGGGCAGGTCGCGCAGCACTTCCGGGTCGCGAGTCGCGTAACAGCCCATGACGATCGTGCGTGTGCCGGGATTCTTCTTTGCGAGCTGCCGAATCAGCTGCCGCCCTTTTGAATCCGCTTCGCCCGTCACCGTACACGTATTAACGACGCACAGATCCGCAGCCTCGTTCTCAGCCGCCTCGCGAAAACCGTTGCTGAGGAGCGTTTCTTTGACGAGCTGCGTTTCGTACTGGTTGACTTTGCACCCGAGGGTCACAAGTCGGCACGTGCGTTCGGACATGGGAATTCAGAACAAAATGAGGATTCTGAGTGGAACCTCGCCCTGCGTTTTCAGTTACAGCGAGGCCTCGATCAGTAGCGAGGGTCGTTTCGGGCGAGTATACCCTTGGGCATTCCGTCCAGCGAGTGACCGCGTTTCCGCTCGCAGGATTCGTATTCGGAATACAGAATCATTGGAACACGAACAACCGCTGATATTCGCTAATTTAGATCAGTGGAGATCAGCGTTTATTAGTGTTCCGAAGTCGTTTGAAACTGATGTTTCATCGTCTGGGTGAAACACCGTGCCTGATTCCGGGGTATCGTCGAAGCGCCAAAGAGTTCGCCCCATCTTCTGTTGGAGTTCATTGTGCAGTTGTCTATCGATCAACCATTCTCACTGAGTAGCCTGAAAACCTCACCAACACACCGGCTCGCCGCTGTTTTCGCGTTGCTCGCGATCCTTCTGGTCGGCAGTGTTGGCACCTCATCCGCTCAGGATTCTTTAGATGCCGAAGACGCTCCGGCCCACCCGGTCGTCACGGTCTGCGTGGCCAACGTCGATCGGATTATGGACCACATCGGCTTCGTCTTTGGCGAAATTGAGCGGCCCGAAGTCATGGATCTCATCGGTGCCGGGCTCGCGAACTTCCGCGATCTCGAAGGTCTCGACCGAACCAAACCGGGCGGGCTGATGATTTTCGTATCGGAAGGCCTGATCCCGCTCCCGATTCCTGTCGGCTTTCTCCCCGTCTCAGATATTGGAGAACTCGGGCAGACCTTCACCACGCTCGGTGCTCAGCTGAAGCCGATTCCGGGAGAAGAAGATCGTTTCGAGCTGATCCCACGCCGTGGTCCGACAAGCTTCCTCGTTGTGCAGGGTGACTACGCCTTCATCGGCCAGAATGAAGAAAGCATCAATCGCACGTTTGCATTGCCCGAAGAATTCGCCGGCCCCCTGGCCAACCGCTACGACATCTGCGCGTCAGCCAATCTTCGCAAGACTCCGAAGGCTATTCGTGATCTGATCCTGCTGACGATTAAGAATTCTGCGCAGGCTTCGATGCAGCGGCGCGACGACGAGCCGGAAGCGGTCTACAACCTGCGACGGTCTCAAGCAGAAGGCAACCTGCATTTCGTCGAGAACATCCTGCGCGACGGTGAAGAGTTGACGCTGGGTTTCAAAGTCGACCAGACAGCGAAGAACGCCAGCCTGGAACTAGTCGTCAAGGCAACTCCCAACTCAGCCTTTGCGAAAGAGCTTAAGGAAGGAATCGCCAAGCCGAGCTACTTCGCTCCGGCGATTGATGACAGCGTGCCGCTGAGCGGCTCCATCTCGATCATGATGGACAAGCAAGGCCGCAAGACGATGCTCGACCTGTTCAACCTGGGTGAGCAGGAATCCAATCGCGGGCTCGGAGGCCTTGGCCGCGACGTAGCCGTTGAAGACATCCCCGGCCTGCAGTCGACGCAGGATCTCTTCGACGCGCTTCGCGAAACAATCAAAGAAGGTCACCTGGACGGCTTCGTTCAATTCTTCGGCGAACCCGGCGAGAAGTTCGTCATCGTCGGCGGCATCAAGATCATGAACGCGGGTGCGTTTGGCTCTGGACTCAGCGAAGTCATTGAAAAGGCCAGCCGCACGAACGCCAACATGGACGTCGAACTGGGAGTCGACTCTTACGGCGACATCGTTTTTCACCGACTGAGTACAAAGAATCGAGACCGTGGTGACAAACGAATGTTTGGCGAGGAATCTGCACTCTACTTTGGCACGGATAATCAGGCTCTCTGGTTCACCGTCGGCGGCGACGACGCCATTCCAACACTGAGAGCGGCCATCGATCGAATCACTGCCGGAAACGACGCGGGACCGCGACGCGGAGAACTGGCCCCATTCCAGCTGATCGTCAATCTGACCGAGTGGATTAACATCAATCAGTCCGACCGCGACCAACCCGGCCGCTTCGCAGCACTCGCTCTTCAGGCCTTCGAAGCTGACGGAAGCGACATCGCTCGGCTCGACGCCCGAACCCTCAAGAACGGCTTCCGAGTCCGCATCCAGGTCGAAAACGGATTTCTGAGATTGCTCGGCTTGGCCATTGCAGGACGCATCGACGGAAGTCAGGATCTGTAGGTCAGGCTTTGCCTGGCCGACAAGCCTTGCAGTTGAACAGTTCCTGTTTGAATTACTGCTTCACTCCGTGTTTCAATGCCGTTCAAAGCGACGCAAGAATGTAGGGTATGACAAGCGCAGCGCCGGCATACCATCTGAAGTTACTGTGGAGTCTGGTATGCCAGCGCTGCGCTTGTCATACCCTACGAAAACTTCGTCAGGCAGAGCCTGACCTACGAGAATGACGCCGGAACAAACAGTTCCAGTTCGCCGGGAAGGCACCGGAAGCTGACCGGCGTCGATCCAAACGGGTCGCCGTCAATCTGGACCGGCGCGGCTCCTTCGCTCTCAATCGTCACTTCCGAAGTTTTGAAGACTCGGACGTCCGGTCTGTCCAGGTGCAACCGCCGTGTGACCATCGCGCTGTACTTTGCGAAGTTCCATCGGCCGGGTTTCTGAAAAACTCGCACTGTCAGAAGTCCGTCGTCGGGTTCGGCGTCAGGATTAACCGGCAGCTTGAACGCGTAAGCCGGAAAGTTCGAAACAACGACAAGCGAGCCTTCCAACGGCTCGGGCAGCCCGTCGGCGGTCACTGTCAACCTGGGAAACGAGTACTGGACGGCCGACTTGAGAATCGGCGAGACGTAACTCAAGTGCGAAATGTTTCCTCGTCGTGATTCATGAAGCCGGCGAATGACTTCGGCGTCAAAGCCAACGCTGCCCATGATCAGGAATTTCGATTCCGAGCCTGCCTGCCCCACGTCGAACTTTCGCAGATTTCGGGCAGCCAGAATTCTCGCCGTCGCTTCGCCGTCCAGCGGAATGCTCAGATACTTTGCCAGCAGGTTTTCAGTGCCCAGCGGAAACGGGCAAGCCGGAACTCCGGGAAATCGATTGGCCACGTCGGTCAGCGTTCCGTCGCCTCCGGCGGCCACGATTCCGACGAGTGCGGCTCGACGTTCAGGATCCTTCAACCGTGCCGCAAGTAGCTCGCGGCGAGAAAAAATATGCGGTCGCAAGTCGTGACGCTTCAATGCTGAAGCCAGATCGAAAAGGAACCGCCGCCGTTTCCCACTTCCCGACCGAGGGTTTCTTTGAATCGCGACCCACGGGCGAATCACGTCAACAGTCCTTGCAGATCGTTCAGCGACCGAATCACGCTGTACCGCAATTCTGAGTGGCCGCCAGATTGGTCGCGTGCGAGGTTCCGATCAATCAACACTGCATGCATACCGACCGACAAAGCCCCCTCAACATCATTCTCCAAGCCGTCACCCACCATCAGAATCTGTTCCGAAGCTACGTTCACTTCGGAAACGACCGTGTGGTAAAAATCGGCAGACGGTTTGCGAAATCCCAGCTCCGACGAGATGAACCGTTTCTCAAACAGCCCCAGCGCGGCGATGCCATCACAAATCGGATGTAGACGCTGATCAAAGTTTGATGCGATCGCCAAACGGATTCCGCGCTCGCTCAACGAGTGCAGCGTTGGCAGAGTATCGTCGAACGCTCGCCACGCAGTCGGTTCTGCGAAGTAGTCGTGCAATCGTTGAAAGCATCCTTCCGAGTCGTCGACTTCGGGGAAGACGGCAGCCACGATGTACCGCCAGCGAGCTTCTTCAATGGCGGAGCTGGTCACCATTCCGGCAGTCTCTGGAGAACGATCCAGACTCTCCGTATCTGCAAACGCCGTTTTGAATCGTGACCGAACATCCTCAAGCGTTCGCTCTGAACCAAACTGTCGACCAATCAAATGGTAAGCCTCGGCCACGCCCGGTTCGGGATCGATGACTGTCCCGACAGCATCGAAAACCACCCACTCGACTTCCACGTCCACGCTCCGTCATTTGTCCGCGCTGATTGAATAAGGCGTCGAGGTTGTAGTCAGTAGCTGCCCGGGGGACTACCGATTGACGAAGTAGACCCAGTCGACCAGTTCGTTGGCGATCGACTGGTGCTGATAGAAGTCGGGCCAGATATGCCCGTAACCGATCATCTCGGACAGGTCATAGTTTGCAACCTGCGAGGCCTGGCCACCAAATCGTTCAAGATCACCCTGCGTAAATCCGGCGCTGCCGAGCGCCCGCCTTGAGAACGGCCTTCTCAACGGATAAATGATCAGGGCCCAGTCTTTTCGAACTCGAATATTGAGCAGGCACTCGGTCGCGTTCAACGCGTTTTCATATCGCTGGCCGGGGCAAAGCCAGTCATGATCGATCGCAGCTCCCGCCAGAATCGTGCGGATGCGATGAGACGGGCCGTCGCAGAGTTTCACGCCGCACAACTCGCCGCCACCCATCAGGTCCAGCCCTGAAGTCACGATGCGGGCTCCGTGGCTATGGCCGATCAAACAAATCGGCGTCTCCGGCGAAATCGCCTGGATCAACTTCACGAGTCGAATTCCGTTGAACTCGGCGCGGCGGCCGAGGATCGCGATGTCAAGCCCCGGCACGGCGGACGTACCAGCGATTGCCGGATTGAGCGTCAACAGGCCTTCGCTGGGCCATGTCAAAAAGACGACCTGCAGCGGCAGATGGGGCGCCGCCTTCCGCAACCAGCGGAACGTGTTCTTCGAATCTTCCGCCACGGTGTCAGCCGTCACGAAACTTCCATGCACCATGATGCAGACCGGCACTCCCGGCTTCAGCCACGCATGAAACTCAGCATCCGTCGCTTCGGTCGCGCAGCCGTTCCAGTCCGATCGCACATAGCCGAACGTACAATCATGAGCGCAATGATGACACCGTTGCTGACAATGGCGAGCGCTGACGATCCAGTGTTTCTCGTCATAGATTGACTCTCCGGACGCCGGCAACGACACCGAGCCGGCGTCACGACGAGGAATCGGCTCGGGCAGTTGAAGAATCTGTCGCAACTGCGGCAGGTCCTGCCCAAGAGCGATTGGGCTGGCAATGGCGGACAGCAGGATGAGCGCCGTCAAAGACAGGAATGCATAGAACAGTCGACGAGTCATGGCTTCCAGATGTCCATCCCGGGAGTCAGTTCAGGTGTGAGCAAACAACTTCAACAACTCAGTTGCGGTCGAGCAGACAATAGATTTCACCACCAGAAAGTGTGAGGACTCTCTTGTGAAGTTCTGCGATGCAACGTCTACCGTTTCGAATCTAACCTGGTCTTATCGTTCGAGCCGGATTTCACACCGACACATTCTGCATCCCGACGCGTATTTGTCAGGAAGGATGAGTCGAACCGGTTTTGAGGGAGGGCATTGCCTGCTGCCGGCCCGCTCTCCACCGCTCCGGATACAAAAAGAGGACGAAGCAATCGCCTCGTCCTCGATTCTGCGATCCGTGTTTAATTCGGTTAGACGGGAACGTCCTCTGCCGTCGAAGTGGCGACTTCATCCAGTTCCGCGAGGTCCGCTGCGGGCTGGTTCGAATGCTGCGGGTGTGGCGGCCATGGTGTCGTTGGCCCAGGCCGATTGTCAGATGTGTGCTGGCCGTAGCGATCTTCCGAAGTGGGTCGACGAGTCCGACGAGCACCCGACTTCCTCATTGCTGTTGCACGCTGCCAGCGGATAAAAGTACGGAACATCTCGATGATCGCGATCACTCCGATGATCACCGCCACGCCACCGTAGGTTCTCCACGACAGTCCCTGATCAAAGTTCTGAGACAGAAATGCGCCGCCCAGACCCATGGAGATGCAGGCCAGCGAACCGTCGATCCACATCTTCCGTTTCAACTTTCGCTGAGTATGCTCCGCGAGCGCGTTCCGAGCCGACTGGTTCGCCACTTCTCGAAGCGATGTCATCGCCATCCGTCGAGCGAGGTCTCGATTCTTTGCATGTCGATCGTCGGCCTTGTCGGCCACCCCCTGCTCCACCTGCCGTGAACTGGAGCGGTCAATTTCCGGCCCGGCCGGAGTCACATTGCGAGCCCACGACGGCTCCTGGATAATCACCGGCTCTTCGATGGAGAATCCCTCATCGTTGGCTGACACATTCGGCTTGATGGCGGGGCTTTCAACCGGAGCCGTGTTGTCCACGAGGTCGTCGCCCGGCTTCTTCATCCCGAACATCGAGCCGAGCATCGAACGAAACGCCTGCAACTGTTCCTCTTCGCCGGTCCCGGCTTCCTGAGCGGCTTCCGCTAAATCGGACAACGCGACCTGTCGCTTCTTCGTTTTCCGTTTCGACTTCTTACGCGCCTTCCAGAAACTCAATTTTTCCTTCACTTCTTCGACGGCCGTGTCTATCGCCGCTTCATTCGACTCTGACTCCTCGTCTTTTTCTGACTCCGATTCATCGTCGGCATTGTTCTCAACAGCCCAAAGATCGCCCTGCTCCGCCGAAGCCTCGTCGAGCAGTTCATCAATCGCTTCCTCGGTTTCTTCCCGTTGCTGAGCAAGTTCGTCGCGTTCGTGACGAAGCGATTCGACTTCAGCTTCAATCTCTTCCACTCGTCCTTCCAGACGTGACTCTTCCGTTTCGCCGATGTCCCAAAGATCACCCTCTACCGATACTTCGCTTCCCAGCACTTCATCGAAATCGAATTCGAGGTCGATCGTCTGCTCGCGTTCCGAACTGTCTTCGGCAAGCTCGCCGACCGTCTTCTGCATCCGGCCCTGTTCCTGAGTCAGCTGCTGTTTGACGTGCGAAAACTGCTGCACCATTTGTGCAAGCTGCTGCCGCTCAAGGTGCCGAGCCCGCTGCTCGTACTGCAGCTCTTCGAGAGCCATCTGTAATCGCTCTTTGAGATGATCGTCGTCCGCTTCAGAAAGCTGATGCGTCAGGTCCTGCTGCCGGCCGTCCAGTTCATCACGCTCGGACAGCAATCGTTCGATACGCCCCGTCATGACCGCAACCTGAGACTGCAGACCTTCGCGGTTCGCTTCCAGCGACTTCGACGCACCTTTGATCTCAGTTTCTTTCTGCGAGAGTTTCCGTTGCCGAGCGAGCAACTTCTGTTTCTCGGCACTCAACTGCTGCCGCATCTGCTGGAGCTGCCTTTGACCTTCTTCGAATCTCTCTTCAACTTCGTGAAGCTGCGTTCGGTCGGCCTCGCGAGCCATCCTTTCCTTCTGCAATTGCTCGATCGCGTCTTCGAGCCGTTCGGCCAGGTCTCGTGCCTGACGACTGACACTGTGGTTCTGTGAGACCAAATCGTCCCGTTCCGTATCAAGACGTTGCCAATCGGATTTCAGCTTCTCGCGGCCCGAGCCGAGCTGCTCCATCTGCGAGCTGACAGAATGCTGCTCGATTTCAACCTCTTCACGAACTCGAGTCAGCTCCATTTCCTTCTGCGCGAGCTGCATCTGCAAGGTCGAAAGCTGATCTTCCTTCGCCGAAACGCCAAGGCGATGCGACTGCACCTTCTCTTCGTCCTGCGCGATTCTCGCCCGCAACGAAGCCAGCTCAGCCTGCTCATCAGCCATTCGCTTTTCAATCTCCGTAACGCGGTGCCGATCGCCATCTCTCTGCAACCGCTCTGACTCCAACTCACCCAGTGCTGCTTCAACGCGTTCCATCAACTGCTGCTGAGCTTCGTCCGGATCACCGTCACCGGTCAGCAGCTTCTGCTCCAGTTCAGCCACGCGTCGACGATCGCTGTCTCGCATTTCGCGTTCGACTTTCAGTTCCTGAACGGCCTGTTCAAGCCGCGACGTCAGGTCCTGCTCGCGTTCCGCCAGTTCAGTCCCCTGCCCTGCCAGTTCCACCTTACCGGTTTCAACTCGATGCCGTTCTTCACGCAGGTCGGCGTGTTCGCTGTTCAGCTCTTCCATCCGGCCGTGCAGCGATTCACGATCATCGTTCAGCGCGTGCTTCGCTTCACCAAGTTGATTCTCGAGCAACTCAAGTTTCTGCTTCAGCGCGTCGACATGGTGACGATCGGCCGCGACTTCCGCTTTCTCGGTTTCGACCCGAGCGAGGTCTGCATCGATGCGAGTTTTCTCGGCCTCAATCTTCGCGTACTGAGATTCTACCTTCGCCTGTTCAAGCGCCAGTCGAGCTCGTTCGGCCGACACTTCGCCGCGTTCTGTCTCCAGACCGGTCCGCAACTCGTTGAGCTGCGTCCGCTGATCCTTCAACTCGTCGCGATCAACGTCACATTCGGCTCGCTGTTCGACGAGTTCCCGTTCGGCTTTTTCAATCTCAGCGTCGCGTTCATCCAGACACTCGCGATCGACATCGATCTTCGCCTGCTCCGACTGAATCTGAGCCTCACGAAGTTCCAGCGATTCTCGCTCAAGACGCAGCTCCTCTGAACTCTGATCAAGTTCCTGCTGAGTTACTTTGAGTCGCTCTTCACGCTCCTCGATTTCCGCTCGACCAACCGCCAGCTCATCCAGGTGAGCTTCCAACTCGGCTCGACGATCCTCAAGCTGTGCAGTTTCTTCATCCAGTTGATGCCGCTCGTCAGCCAGTTTCCGCTGCTCATCCTCAAGCTGCGACAACGCCTCGTCGAGTCCTTGTTGCTTTGCGGCGAACTCACCACGTTCCGCATCCAGCTCTTCACGATCGCTGTCAAACTGACGCCGGTTGCGTGTGAACTCAGCTCGGTCGTTGGCCAATTGTTCCTGAGTAATTGCGAACGTGGCACGAGCGCCGTCAAGCTCCTGTTCCCGCTCGTCGAGTTCCACAAGCCGAGCGTCCAGGTCCGCGTGCCGTGTCTGCAGCTCTTCTTCGTGTTCTGATCGTTCGTCGTTGAAGGCAGCGTTGTCTTTCGCAAACTGATCGAGCGTCCGCGCGATTCCCGCCTGCTGCTCGATGATGCTCTGTCGTTCTTCGGCGAGCTGTTCGCGTTGGGCGAGCTGTTCTGCTTCGAACTCCTGCTGACGCAAGTCCAGATCGGCAGCGGACGATTGAGTCAGCTCCCTCAACTCTTCCGCTTCAATTCGGACAGTTTCGAGCTCTGCCAATTCGACATCAAGTTCATCACGTTGCCGTGCCGTTTCTTCGCGGCCCTGTTCCAGGAGACGCTGCCCTTCCGCGAGCTGAGCTTCACGAGCGCTCAACTCTTGCTGCCATTCGTCAATCTTCGCCGACTGCTGGTCAAGGGCGGCGCGTTCCTCGTCCAGTCCGACCGCCGTCTGTTTGAGCTCTTCCTGCTTCAAGGTCCATTCAACATCCAGCTCTTCCAACTGCATCCGCTTTTCGTGCATCTCTTCGGTTTGTGACGCAACGTCGGCGCGTGCGACCTCGATTTCGTTTCTGGCATTGTCGAGTCGATTAAGTTCCGCCTGCAGATCAGCCTGCTGCTGCTGCATCGCGACCTTTTCGAGCTGAAACGACTCCCGAGCAGCGTCGACACCGGAATACTCAGTTTCAATCCGCTGTCGTTCTTCATCCATCTCGCAACGCTGAGTCTCGAACTCGGCGTCACGACGACGCAGTTCGGCCTGAGCTTCCTGCAACTTTTTCCGGTCGCGCTCCAACCGCTCACGATCCGCCTTCAGCGAAGTGTGATAATCATCGAGAGCCGACTGAGCCGTTCCATAAGCCTGAGATTTCTCGTCGAGTTTGCTTCTTTCATGATCGAGATCGAGCAACTGCGTCTCAAGACTCGCTCGATCCTCGTGCAGCGCTTCGCGTTCCTGCTCCAGCTGAGCTTCCTGCTCAACCAGTGAGTAATTCTTCTGATCCAGTTCGTCACGAACCTCGTCCAGTACTTTCCGCTGCTGCTCAAGAGCCGTCTGCTCGTCCTGACACCGGGCCAGATGAACGGTCAGCTCGCTGCGTTCTTCGCTGAGCTTCAGTTCGTTCTGCTCAAGTCGCGCTTCCAGCTCGGTGAAGTGGGCACGCTGTCTGGCCAGTTCTTCCTGCTCTTCAACGAGCGTTGACCGGCCTCGCTCGGTTTCTTCGGCGCGACGATCAACTTCATGCCGCTCCTGCGTCAGTCGGCTGGCTTCTTCCTGGAGTCGCAGCTCGTCCTGAATCAATCGCTGCCGTGCGACTTCCAGATCATCTTCGGTGCTCGACGCTTTCTCAGTCAGAGTCTGCAAATCAACACGTTGCCGACTCAGTTCTTCCTGCTCAACCTTCAGACGATCCTCTGAGTGACGAATCTCTTCTCGCAGCTTCTGAAGATCCGATTCCCGCTGCACGACTCGTGACTCTCGCTCATCCAGTTCAACCCGCAGTGTGTGTGTACGCTCTTCAAACTCGTGTTCCTGTTCGGTGATCTTGCCTTCCGAGTCGTGGACTCTCTGGTCCCACTCATGCTTCTGCCGCTCGAAATCTTCTCTGGCTTCGTCACAGACACGCTGTTGCTCGACCAGCGTTTTTTCCATCGAGTCAGCCAGCAGAAGCCGTTGCTTCAAAGAGTCGCTTTGCTCTTCGACTTCCTGCGTTCGGTTTTCGACTTCCGTTTCGCGCGTCGCCAGCTTTCGTTCAAATTCACGAGTCCGATCGTCGAGTTCCAATTGTCGACGCTCAAGGTCCTTACGTCGTGACTCGACATCGTCCATCGTCTTCTCAAAATTCTTCCGCTGTTCTGAGATCTCAGCTTCCTGAGTCCGCAGCTCCTGCTCACGCGAATCAAGCTCGGTCTGTTGCCGCTTAACACGAGTCTCCAGATCCAGTAGCGTGACTTCCTGCTCCGACGTGTCGACCGTTTTTCTTTCGACGTCGCTGAGCTGCTTCATCAGATCGCGTTCGCGGTCAGCCAGCTCCTGAGTTCTTTTCGACAGGAACTCTTCCTTGCGACCGGCTTCGTTCAACCGCGATTCGAGCAGCGACCTTTGCGATTCCAGCTGATCCTGCCACTGCGCGATGTCTCTGTTGTAACGCTCAATCTGATTTCGGAGCGTCTCCTCGCGCTTTCGCAGTGACTCGGCCAACCGATGAAGTTGCGCCCTGAAGGCCTCGTGCTGACTGTCTTCACCGTCCGCCGTACTTGACTTTTCGGTGAGCAAAATCAGTTGCTCATCCAGCTCCCCCTCTCGGTGACGCAACTCTTCATCCTGCTCGGCCAGTCGTTGCTCGCGATCCATCAGCATCGCGACCCGGCGTTCGGCGTCTTCGACTTCGTACGAGACGGACTTCTGCTTCAGCTCAAAGTCTTTCTGCCGGGCTTCCAGATCACGACGCTCACGCTCCATCTGCGTCTTGTGGCGAACCAGTTCTTCGCGGTCCGCGTCGATCAGCTTCTGAGCGGAGGAAAGTTCGCCATCGCTCCAGTCGCCTTGCTCAGACAGTTGCTCGCGCAGCGTTTCAATGGCTTCGCGTTGCTCGTCCAGCTCTTTCTGTCGATCGTCGAATTCCTTGCGTCGAGCTTCAACAGCTTTCTCCTGCTCCGCGTATTGATCGTGCAATTGTTCGGCCGCCTCTTCGCGCTGCCTGAACTCATTCCGTCGATGCTCAAGGTCGAGCTCCTGATTCGCCAGCGCCGCACGATGCCGATCGAGATCCCGCTCACGTTCCTTGAAGTCGTCTTCACGTTTCGATTGATCGGCGCGAGAGTCGTCCAGCTCCTGCCGAAGTTTCTCCAGCTCGTCGCGTTCCGCCTTCAGAGCGTCACCGTCTCCCTGCAGCGCACGCAGTTGATCGTCCAGATCGCCAGACTCGGGAGCGCCGGTTCGCTCACAAAGCGACTTGAATTGTTCATCGAGTTCCTGGAACCGTGTGTTGAGTTCCTTCTCTCGATCCAGCAGTTTTTGCTCGCGGCTATCAAGACCCTCCGCTTCGCCAGCCAGCCGTTTCTGCTGAGCCGTCAGCAGCGCACGCTGATGATTCAGCTCTTCCGTTGGCAGCTGCTCATCGATGGAATCGTCGTCGCCATTGTTCGAGAATGCTGCGTCGACTTCTTCTGCATTCGCCTGTCGAATTCGAAACTCGGTGGGACCGATCGCCAGGCGATCGTTTTCCATCAGCTCCATCGACTCGCGGACGGGTCGATCATTCAGCCACGTGCTGTCGCCCCATTCTTTGAGCAACGTGCTGTTCGCACCGGAGACGATCAAACAGTGTTGCGGCAGAATCGCCTGAGCACGCACGGTCAACGTACACGCTCGCGACGAACCGATCGTACACTGCGTACCGGGCAACAGGAGAATCGCGTGCAGCCCGTGATGCTGCTGCACCGGCTCGATCACCAGTACCTGACGTACCGGCCGGATCGAGCGAACTGTGTTGCCGTGAGTTTCGATCTGTTCTGACATATCACCACCAGACTGAGTAGGTGTTCAACAAGTTGAGTCCACCACGGCGATTCACAAGGCACAACTTCCATGTCGGCAGCTCGTGCGCACAGCGACGGAATCTCGCGGTAATGAGATATACCCTCCCTGCGGAGGCGAGTCGGAAAAGTCTGCCTTCGCGACCGGCAAAGGCGGAAGTCTACGATCGCTCAGCACGATCGCGCTTTCCCTGTCGGAGATGGCAGGATGTTGCATTCAGGCAACGTAAGTGTTGATTGTTGAGAACCGTCAACGTTATTGACTGATGGGACGACGAGCGGAGCTGTCGGTGCGCACCGGCATCTCCGCCATTGCGTCTCCCCTGACGCTGGCGCAACAATCGACGTGGCGGGCCCGCCCACTCTTTGAGGACTCCCGCATGCTGCCCAAATCTGTTGGCCCGTTCGATCTGGAAAGCAAGCTCGGCTCCGGCGGCATGGGCATTGTCTACCGCGCGGCGTACCGTAAAAACGGCCGCATCGTCGCCCTGAAGGTGTTGACTCCCGAATTGTCCTCAAATCCCAAACTCGTCGCGCGCTTCGAGCGTGAAATGGAGATTCTCGAAAAGCTCGACCACCCGAACATCACTCGGTACTACGGCGGCGGTGAAAGCAAAGGCCGGCACTTCTACGCGATGCGTCTGATGGGCGGCGGCACGCTGGCCGAACTGCTGAAACGCAAAGGCTCGCTCCCGTGGGAGCAGGTTGTCGAATTCGGACAGCAGATCTGCGACGCTCTGGACCACGCGCACGAGAACGGCGTCATTCATCGAGACCTGAAGCCAGCGAACCTGTTTCTTCGGATGGACCGAAAAACCGGTATTGAAAAAGTTGTCCTCGGCGACTTCGGCATCGCCAGGGACATGGACGCGTCCGGCCTGACAGCCACCGGCATGACCGTCGGCACGTACGCTTACATGGCCCCGGAGCAGATCGACGGCAAGCACGCCATCACCGGCAAGACCGATCTGTACGCCCTGGGCTGCGTCCTGTTTCAAATGCTGACCGGCAAGACTCCCTTCGAAGGCAACTCAGCCGGCGATTTAATGGTAAAACACCTTCAGCAGGATCCACCGTCCGTCCGCCAACTGGCCGTCGAGTGTCCCATCTGGCTGGAAAACGTCATCGCTCAGCTTCTGGCCAAACAGCCAACCGACCGGCCTCACGATGCGGCATCCGTTGAGCTGGCCCTTCAGGAAGTGGTCCTGCGAGTCTCCGACCAGGCCAGCGTCGCCACGCAGATCTCCTCGGGCGGCCCCGGCACGGCCACGATGGCCGAAGTTCACCCCGAGTTAAAAAAACTGCTGAAGGGTGCCGGCAAAAAGAAGAAAAAGAAACGCCGCCGCAAAGGTCCGTTCTGGGAAACCAGCTGGTTCCTGTCAGCCTGCCTGGTGGCGTTAATCGCCGCCGTCACCGTCGCCGTCTGGCCGGCCAGCGAAGACCAACTGTTTGCGCAGGCTCAGCCAATGATGGAAAGCGACGACGTCGTGCAATGGGGGGACGCCGTAAGACTTTACTTGCATCCAATGCTCGAAAGATTCCCCGACGGCCAGCATGCCGAGCAGGCTCGCAACTTCATCGACCACGTTGCGATCAGCCGACTGAAACGCCGACTGATCAACTCCGCGCGAGTCAACCTGGACCCGAAATCCGAACCCGAACGTCTCTTCATGGAAGCCTGGCGGTTCGAACAATTCGGAGACCGCATCACGGCCTTAGACCAGTACCGCAGCATCATCGTCCTGCTTAAAGCGAAGGACAAACCGTCAGTTGACTCCGACGACCGCTACTTCATCCAGCTCGCCGAAGCCCAGATCGCCGAGATCGAAGCCACCGTCGACACCTCGGCCGACCGTATCACCTTTGTAAATGCATCGCTCCTGCAGGCCGACGAGTTCCTGACATCCGGTCGCCTGGTCGAAGCCCAGAAGATCTGGAACAGCATCATCGCCCTGTACTCATCCAACCAGGAATTCTCACCCCAACTGGAATACGCCCGAGCCCGCCTCCGAGGCGACTCGCCCCCCGAACTGACCCTGACCGCACAATCAGCCGATCCAGCCGACGCATCTCCTGAATCAAGTGATCAACCCACGTCGAACTAACCTGACGTCACGGCTTGAGTGATGCACATGCTGTCCGGTGGCTTCATTGGTGCTCCCCGTAAACAGTGACGGTCAGATTTTTGTGAATATCCAAGCCAACATACAACATTACCGTACGTCCCGAGGCCATGTGAAACTGCCAAACAAGCTTCATTCTGACTGACGGAGGTGCCCTTCATCGTTTCGAGTGAATTGAAGCGGCGCGGCGTGGAGTCACTCGCTTGCGCTTCGTGCTGGTATTTGACGATCGAGAATTCTTAACGGCTTTGCGCGAAGGCATCAGTAGTCAGATTCATGTCACGCGGCCGGGGCGTTCTCCAGCAGCCAGTCTTCGAGGATCACGTTTTCGAGCAGTGGAGCTCGTAGAAGTGACGCGTTCTTCGACAGGTATTTAGCCAGCCACGGCCGGCCGCCGACGATGCTTGAGACGGCTCGCAGGCCGAAACCCGAGATCGATCGCGCATTGAGTTGCGCTTCGATATTCATGCTCAGCCGGCTGAGCGTTGCGGGGATGATGTTCGGTTCGGGGCCGACGTGGATCAGCGTGTGAATGTCGGTGGCCAGGACTCGCTCGATGACGCTCCAGAGTTTCTGCGGGTGGTCAACCCAGTCGTACAGCGTCTGTCGGCTGTTGTAATCGTTGTAGGATTCCGTGCCGGAGATGCACGAGATGATCGGAATCGTCGGAGCCTGCATGCCGCCGGGAATGGTTTCCAGCATCACGCTGGCTCGGTCCGGAACATTGCGTTGCCGAACGATCGCGGTGTGAATCGGCGGCCACTGGTGCGGGTTTTTCTTGAAGTGAACCTGACGGTTGAACCGCTCTTTCATCGTCTCGCGGAAGAGGTCGATCGATCCCCCCTGGCCGAGAACCAGGACGGTGTTCGGGGCGACGTAACTGGAGATGCAAACCGTGCCCTGGTTCCGAGCCGTCGTTTCAACACAGAGTTTCTCGATGGCCGGCACGTCGAGTTCCGGGCCGCGCGAAAACACGATTCCCATCCGAACGTTCTGGGCAAGCTCGACGCAGTCGTCGGCCAGCTTAAGAATCGGAGTCAGCAGTGCTTGAGGTTCGTAGACTTCAGCGGCGATCAGAGCCCCGATCTCGCCCAGACTGTAGCCGAGGGCTCGCGATGCCTGTGTGAACTCGATCCCGAAGAACTCTTTCAGCAGTTCGAGCTGAGCGGCCTCTGCGGCAGCGATCAGGCTGATTGCTTCGGAGTAAGTTTCCAGACAGGTCTCTTCTCGCAGCTGAACTCGTTTCACCAGATCGACGCGTTTCAGAGTGGCCGCCGTGTAAATCTCGGAAGCCTCTTTGAGATGCTTCTCGACGATCGGTCCATAAGCCGGATGTTCGAGCAGTTCCGGAGTGCGGCCGAGGTTCGTGACGTTGTAACCTCGGAACGCAAACGCTGCCGCGTCCATTCTGGCGTTGAGTTCTGATCCGGTCACTCGCCCGCCTCCATGCGTCGATCGTTGTGCCTGCTGGTTTGCCCGCCGGCAGAATGGTACCAACGATGCCGGATCGAATGAACGCGTGTTTGCCGCAGTCCGAGACGGGGCGGGCCGGAGCGAGAAGGGAGCGAGGCAGAATCGGCCGCAGCGTTAAGGAACGCTCGAGAAATAAGTGTCGCGTTTCTCTGTAGCTACCGTCGCCAGACGGCGGATCAATCCACGCTCTGGCGAGCGTAGCTACGACAGTTATTAACAGGACGCTTCCTAAGAACTAAGTCAGCAGCAGCATGCCGACCTGGTAGGTAATCAACGCTCCGACATACGCCAGCGTGGTCATGTAGCCAAACGTGAAAATCGGCCAGCGCCAGGAGTTTGTTTCACGGCGAATGACCATCAGCGTGGCGGCACACTGAGCACACAACGCGAAGAAGACCATGATCGAACAGGCGACGGCCGGATTGAAAACTTTCGTGCCGTCCGGATGCTTCGCGTCGCTCAGTTGTTCCGCGAGGCTGGCGTCTTCTTCTCCAACGTCGCCGCCGAGACTGTAAATCGTGCCCATCGTCGCGATGATGACCTCACGGGCCGGGAAGGAGGCGATGACGCCGACTCCAATCTTCCAGTCCCAGCCAAGTGGCCGGACGGCTGGTTCGATCGCGTGGCCCATTTTTCCCAGGAAGCTGACTTCGATCAGGTGCGCACTGAGTTGATTATGGCGCTCATACAAGCCAGCCAGTTCTGCGGTGGCTCGCTCAGATTCTT
>JBLFXD010000028.1:0-18262 GCA_047611045.1 Planctomycetaceae bacterium
GCCATCATCGTCCTTCCGATTGGCCGGTAGGAACCGGCCCTACGCAGATCCAGCATGTGCTCAGCAGCTGAAGCCTTCGCTGCTGCCACACGGGCTGCAGGATGAGCCGGTTTGCGCGGCGGCCTCTGCAGCCTTCTCGCGGTCGGCGAGGAGTTCGGCGGTGCGGGCGTCGCCGGTGATGATTTTGAAGCCGAGGTCTTCGATCATCCGGAAGTCTTCCATTGCCGCCTGCCCTTTCGTCGTCAGGTAGTCGCTGACGAAGAGCGAGTTGGCCGGGTAGAGACTCATGGCCTGCATCGATCGGATGTTGACCTCGCGGCCTCCAGCGATGCGGATCTCGACGTCGGGATTGGCGAAGCGGAACAGGCAGAGTGTCTTCAGGCAGAAGCGAGGATCAAGATCCCACTTGCCTTCGAGCTGCGTGCCGTCGATCGAGTTCAGGAAGTTGACCGGGATCGATTCGACTTTGATGCCTCGCAGTTCGATCGCGACATCGACCAGGTCGCCGTGTTCTTCGCCCATGCCGGCGATGACTCCGGCACAAAGTTCCATGCCGGCATCACGCGCGACTTTCAGCGTGTCGAGGCGATCGTCGAACGTGTGCGTCGAGCAGATGTCTTCGTAGTATTTCCGGCTGGTGTTCAGGTTGTGATTGATGCGGTCGACGCCGGCGTCTTTCAGAGTGGTTGCCTGGTCGGGGCTGAGGATTCCCAGGCAGCAGCAGATGTGCAGGCCATACTCGTCTTTGATTTTCTTCACGACGCTGGAGACATGTTCGACGTCGCTGTTCGACGGACCTCGGCCACTGGTCACGATGCAGTAAGTTCGAGCCTGAGAATCGTAAGCCTGCTTCGCTCCGGCCAGAATTTCTTCTTCGTTCAGCAGGTTGTACTTTTCGATCGGCGCGGTCGACTTCACGTTCTGTGAGCAGTAGCCGCAGTCTTCCGGGCAGAGGCCGCTTTTGGCGTTCTTCAGGAAGTACAGGTGAACGTCGTTGCCAAAGTGGTGACGCCGGACTCGCCAGGCCGCGTCGAGCAGCGATAGCAGTTCGGTGTCGTCAGAACTCAGAATCGCCAGACCTTCCTCTTTGGTCAGCGAGTGGCCAGTGAGGACTCGGTCCGCAAGGTCGGACCAGGTATTCAGATTCGAAGCGATTTCAGCAGTTGCCATAGGATTCTCGGTTTTCATCAAGTAGGTCAGGCTCAGCCTAACGAAGTCTCAATCAAGCAATCTTCAACCACGAAAAACACAAAATACACGAAAGGAAACTGCCAGATTCGTTAATCCGTAGGCTGGGTCTTGCCCCAGCAGTCGCATTCGAGCTGGGTCAAGACCCAGCCTACGGCGTTTTTCGTGTGTTTGGCGTATTTCGTGGTTTCTATTTACGAGCTAATGGATTGATTGTTTTTGCATAAGGATTCCGGCAGGCAGAGTCTGACCTGCGGACGAACCGCCCAGTTTACCGGCTCCGGATTCGACAAAACACCCAGCGGTCACGCTTCGGATACAGGCTTCTTCATCACCGCTGACCATGTCAAAACAGGGCCGTCAGAAGAGGAGCGTTTTCCCACAGGAATCAGGCTGAGAAGCATCGAAAGCCCGACCGCCGAGAAGAATCCGATCGGCCAGAACCAGAGCGAAAACCAGTCCGGGTGTGCGTCCATTTGCCAGACGGTGATTGCCGCCCCCGAGAAGGTTCCCAGCAGGACTCCGAACCAGGTCGCTCGCGGCATGAACAGCCCGACGATGAACACTGCCAGCAGCGGGCCACCGAAGGCCGCTGTCGTTTTCTTAGCAACCGCGAAGACATCTCCGAGTTCTCCCACAAAACACGCCAAACCGACGGCCAGCGCCCCGACGACCACCAGGATGATCCGAGCAATTCGCATTTCTCCAGCGTCGGTGGCTGGCCTGAGTTTGGGAAATAACCGGTCTCGGAAGTCGACAACGATCGCCGTGGTGACGGAGTGAATTCCCGAGTCGATGCTCGACATCGTCGCCGCCATCAAAGCAGCGACGAGCAGCCCGACCACGCCGGGCGGAAACTTCAGTCGGACGAACGTTGGCAGTGCCTGGTCCTGGAATCCGAGCGTCGCCATGTCTTTCTGTAGTTGTTCGGAACCACTTCCTGAGTAGAACTTCTGAGCGGCATCCTCGAACGTATCTGCATCGTCGACTGCAGCAGAGCTTCGAACATCCAATCGCTGCTCCACGGCGGCGATCGCTTTCCGGTCTTTTGGATCATCTTTCGCTTTGGATTCCTGAAACTTTTCAACAAAGACAGGGACCAGAGTCTCTGGATGATGATCGAAGTAGGCAAAAAGTCCCGCACCGATGCAGAGCAGACTCGGAACGATGAACGTCAGGCCGAGCATGTTGATCAGGAATCCCCTCTGCGACGTTTTGACATCGCGGGCAGCGATGTAACGCTGCACGGCGACCTGGTCGGCTCCGAAGGCCGAGAGTCCTTCCAGAAAACTGCCGATCAACATGGCCCACGTTGTGAATCGGAATGTCGGGTCCACCGAGAAGTTGACGATCAGGTTGTCTCGACCTTTGGTGTAGGTTTCGACGATGCCGGAGAAGCCGCCGTCGGCCTGCGAGATCAACAGTCCCAATGCGAAAATGATCGTCCCGGCGAAGATGAAGAACTGCAGCACGTCGGTCCACATCACCGCTCGCAGGCCCCCCAGCATCGTGTAGAAAATCGCGACGGTTCCGAGACTGACGATGACCACGTACTGGTCGACTCCCGAGATGGTGGCAATCGCCACCGAGGCCGCGTACGTCGCGGAAGCCATCCAGCCGATTCTCAGCAGGATGAACAGGCCGCTGGCCAGACAGCGTACCGAGACGTGAAAGCGTTGCTCCAGGTACTCGTAAGCAGTTTTGCATTTCAGCCGGGAATAGACGGGGATAAACACCCAGATGACGATCGGAGCCATCGCCCAGAAGGCGAGGACGGCCGCTCCCGCCGTCAGGCTGACCGCGTACGCCGTCGACGGGTACATCATGAAACTGTTGGCCGAGAACAGCGTCGCCATCACGCTCAGCCCGACCGTCATCGTCCCCATCGAACTGCTGGCCGAGAAGAATTCTTCGCGAGTCGACTGCCGCCGCAGCGCGATCCCGAGCCCGATCGAAACGGCGAGGTATCCCAGAACGACAAGGTGATCGAGCCAGTGGAGAGAATCGAACATGTATGACGCCTGTCTTCGTTCTTCGAAAAGGATGGACCACGGAAGGGACGAAATTATACGGAAGAGCCAGGCCAAATTTACCGGCTTCCGTGTAAGTCCGTACCTTCCGTGGTTTGTCTCCAACATGACTTTTCGGCGGTCACGCTGCCGGAAGCCGTTCGCTTTGTTAGATTAGAGCGACCATATTTCCGGTTCTCTTCGCAGAATGAAAGCGACCAGAGCAACTGCGTGAGAATCGGGAACTGGTTCAGCCAGTAGGGTGGGCACTGCCCACCACATAAACGATGTCTTGGTGGGCGGTGCCCACCCTACCTGGAAATCAGGACAACGACGATGCTCACGAGAATTTCCCGTCTGTGTGTTTGCCTTGCGATTTTTGCGGCTGTCGGAGCGGCTCCACTCTTCGCGGCGATCGTTCCCGAACCGGCAACGGTGACGCTGGTCGGGCCGCATGCTCAGCAGCAATTGATCGTTGGCGAGACCGTCGACGGGCTTGATGTTGATCTCACTCGGAAGGTCGAGTTCGTTTCGGAGAACGCGGCAGTCGCGACTGTCGATGCGAAGGGGCTGGTCAGTCCGGTTTCGAACGGGAAGGCCGTCATTCTGGTTCGACGAGGCACTGACGAAGCTCGCGTCACGGTCGAAGTGAAAGACGGAAAAAAGCTGCAACCCGTCGACTTTCAGAATGACATCATGCCGATCCTGACGGCCGGAGCGTGCAACTCGGGACCGTGCCACGGGAAGGCTCGTGGGCAGAACGGGTTTCAGCTGTCGCTGCTCGGCTTCGATGGGAATTTTGACTACGCCGCGCTGGCGAAAGAAGCTCGCGGGCGGCGAGTGTTTCTGCCGTCTCCCGAAGAAAGTCTGCTGCTGCTGAAGCCGGCCGGCAAGATGCCACATGGAGGCGGAATTCGACTTGCAGCGGACGGTCCGGAATACGAAACGCTCCTTCGCTGGATCAACGCCGGGATGCCGCGGCAGGTTGAGAACGCGCCAGAGCTGACAGGAATCGCTGTCACCCCGACCGAGCGAATTCTCGGACGCGAGGCCGACCAGCAACTGATCGTCACCGCTCGTTTTTCAGATGGTTCGTCGCGCGACGTCACTCGGCAGTCTCATTATCAAAGTAACGAAGGCGGGATCGCTGGTGTTGATGAAGAGGGGCTTGTCTCGACGACCGGCGTCACCGGCGAAGCGGCGATTACGACTCGGTACATGGGCATGTTCTCCGTCGCGACGGTCTCGGTTCCTCTTCGAGACAAAGTGTCCGACGACGTTTATCAGAAGCTGCCGAGAAACAATTTCATCGACGACCTGGTCTGGAAGAAACTGCAACGCCTGAACCTGACTCCTTCGGAGCCGGCTCCTGATCATGTCTTCCTGCGGCGAGCCTTCATCGACGTCATCGGCCGAGTTCCGACGAAAGAAGAAACGCGAGCGTTCCTTGAGGAACCGTCACCCGATCGCCGCGAAAAGCTGATCGACCGGTTGCTCGACGATCCGGAATACGCGGATCACTGGGCGAATAAGTGGGCGGACTTGTTGCGTCCGAACCCGTACCACGCCGGCATCAAAGCCGTACTGAACTACGATCACTGGATTCGGGATTCGTTCCGCAAGAACAAACCGTACGACCAGTTTGTGCATGAACTGCTGACGGCCAAGGGCAGCACCTTCAAGCACGGTGCCGTGACGATGTTCCGTGATCGGCGAACACCGGACGAGCTAACCACAATCGTCAGTCAGTTGTTCCTGGGCATCCGGCTGGAATGTGCGAAGTGCCATCACCACCCGAACGAGGTGTGGGGGCAGGCCGACTTCTACGGACTGGCTGCGTACTTTGACCGCATCGGCCGCAAAGGCACGGGAATCTCCGCGCCAATCTCAGGCTCCGAAGAGTTCTTCTTTGCCGGCAAACGCCGAGCGGTCAAGCACCCACTGACCGGAGAAGAAGTCGCCGCCAAGCCATTGTTCGGCGAGGCTGCCGTTCCCGAGGACGAGGCTGATCCTCGAAACGTCCTCGCCGACTGGGTCACTTCAGACGACAACCCGTTCTTCCGACAGGTCATCTCGAACCGAGTCTGGTTTGACATGATGGGCCGAGGTCTTGTCGAGCCAGTCGACGACCTGCGAGCCTCCAATCCACCGTCGAATCCTGAACTGCTCGAGGCGCTGGCCGTCGACCTGCGAGACCATGACTACGATCTCAAGCACCTGATTCGGACAATTGCTTCGTCGTACGTTTACGGGCTGAGTTCCGTTCCGAACGATCGAAACTCGGTGGACACTCGCAACTACTCACGCTTCTACCGCGATCGATTACGAGCCGAAGTGCTGCTGGATTCGGTTTCGCAGATCACCGGTGTTGAAGAAAAATTCTCAGCGATGCCGCCCGGTTCCTCCGCGAGACAACTCTGGTCGCATCGCATCGACTCGCTGTTCCTCGACGCGTTCGGTCGCCCGGATCCGAATCAGAATCCGCCGTGCGAAAGAATGCCGGATACCACGATCGTCCAAGCTCTGCACCTGATGAACTCGCAGAAGCTCTACGACAAAGTCACGAGCGATTCCGGACTGGCCGCGACCGTGGCCTCAAGCGATCTGGAAGCCGACAAAGTCATCGAAGAGCTGTACCTCTCGGTCTACTCCCGCTTCCCCACCGACGAAGAAAAAGCCGCCGCTGTCGCCCTGCTGAAAGAAGACTCAGCCAGCCGCCGCAAAACCGTCGAAGGCCTCCTGTGGGCAATGCTCAACACTCCGGAATTCGTCTTTAAGCATTGACCAAAACTGGATGCGGCAACCGAAAACCTCTTGTGGCTTTGCCACCCAGACAATCTAGAAAGATTGTCTGGGCCACCCTGCGTCGAGACGCACCCTACGAGACTATTTTGTGTCGGCTTCATCGCTGGAAGCAACTACCGTATTCAAGTGGATCGCTCCTCATGATCAACGCAACTTCGAATGCAATCGCACACTTTTCGAATTTTGATATTCAGTATCGACTTCGAGTTAAATGGGACCAATTCCGTGTCACAAGAGACCAGCCGGAGCCAGTACCTGAGTCCACATTGAAAGTTTTCGAGGCTGCAATAGGTCGCCCACTCCCCGCCACCTATCGGCAGTTTATCGCTGCATATAGTGACGCATACGTGTCCGCTTGTGCGGGCGCAGACGGTTCCAGCCCGGGGGCTTTCTATGGGTTGCGAGAAAACAGCGGAGACTCCCTGATAGGTGAGTGGGTGGGTTCACGTGACTGGCTGCCTCATTTCATAATTCCGATTGCCGACGACCTGTCCTGCGGCTGGACAATTTGCATGAACATTGATGGACCATCATTTGGCGAAGTGAGCACCTGCTACAGTTATGAAGAGCCCGAAGTAATTGCCAGCAGCTTCACAGACTTCCTTCTCCGTCTTGAGATCGACTTAAGCTGAGATCACACAGGGTGGCACTGGTTGCTTGCCAACCAGTGCGGCGAAGCCGCAAGAGGTTTCTTGCAAAAAGCGGCCAACGAGGTGGTTTCTGACAGAGATTCAGTCGACCCATTCGATCGGCACTCCGACAGTCTGCCGCCTTTCGTACCACCGGGCAGAACTCCATTTCCAGTCGACAGGATGCTCGACCAGTCCAGCTCGGACGGGATTCTGGTGCATGTAGGTCAGCTTTTCTTCGAGCTTTGCCCGGCTGTAAATCTCAAACGAATAATACTTCGGCTGCCAGAACGGATCGGACGGATTGATGCCTTCAAGGTATCGAGCGTTGCCGTCTTCGAGCCAGCGGCGAATGTTGTAGCTGGAGATTCGTTTCCAGCCGTGCATGAAGCGGCTCAGTTGTCCGGTTTCGGGAAACCAGATGATCGCGTGGACGTGGTCGGGCATGACGACGAAGCCGACGCATTTTGCCGACTGCCGATTCAACTGCTCGTTCAATACTCCGAGGACGATTCGTTTTGTGTGGTCGTGATCGAGCAGTCTCCGTCGCCTGTAGCACGAAAAGGTGATGAAGTGGGCATAGAGCTTGTCGTCGATGATTCGTCGGCTGGGCATGCTGTTTCTACTCGTGACGTTTGTTGCGCTTTGCAATGCCAGTTTGGCCTACCTCTTGTGGCTTCGCCACCCCGGTTGCAAGCAACCGCGGCCACCCGAATAGTGCAGGCGACGATCAGTTGCCCGATTTCGAACACCTCGTGGTTGACGGCGGCGTTGCTTTGGGCAAACTGTCCTGCTGACGAGTCCTCAGCGAACAGGAGCCGGAAGATGAACAGGCCAGCCAGCACGCGACGTGATTTCCTGACGACAAGTATCGCCGCCACGGCGGCAGCCGCGACGTTTGTTCCCTCGCACGTTCTGGGGCGGGACGGGGCGACGGCGGCCAGTGAAAAGATCTCGTTTGGAATCATTGGGATCGGGCCACGCTGCACATACGATGTAAAGTCCATGCTCCCGTTTGGCGATGTTCGTTGCGTCGCGATTGCGGATGTGCAGGCCAGTCGGCGTACGGCGGGCAAGAAGCTGATCGATGGGCATTACGGCAACGCTGACTGCGTTCTTTATCGCGACTTCCGCGAACTGCTTGACCGCAAAGATATCGACGCGGTGCTGATTGCGACCGGTGATCGCTGGCATGGAGCGGCGTCGATGCTGGCTGCGGAAGCTGGCAAGGATGTTTACAGCGAAAAACCGTGCGGCATCACCATCGCCACGTGTCAGGAACTGGCGGACACGATGCATCGAGAGAAGCGAGTCTTCCAGGCGGGCACGCAACGTCGCAGCGTGCCGAACTTCCAGCAGGCCGTCGAGTGGGTGCACTCCGGAAAGCTCGGCAAACTCCACACGATGCACGCGTCGGTCTACTTCCCAACGCTCGACAACACCTGGCTACCCGCTCAACCCACGCCGGCTCGCGACGTGGTCGACTGGAACCTGTGGCTCGGTCCAGCCGCGTGGCGACCGTTCAATCAGTCCTACTGCGACGGTCGCTGGCGAGGTCACTGGGACTTCGATTCAGGAGCCCGCCTGCTCGACTGGGGCGCCCACACGGTCGATCTCTGCCAGTGGGCCAACCAGGCCGACGACACAATGCCGATCGAATATGAACCCACCGAAAACAACATCGTGTGCCGATACGCCAACGGTGTGAAGCTGATCATCGACTTCCTCGCAGAGCCCTTCGGAAACCGTGCGCCGCACTATGTCACGCGGCTGGGAACCTGTCCGGTACGCTTCGTCGGAGAAGAAGGTTCTGTCGAAACGGGGGACTCCGGCGAGATCGTGGCTCTGCCCGAATCACTGAATAAACAACAGCCGGAAGGAACGAAGCGAGTCCGCGGCCTGGACGTGACAGCTCACTCACGCAACTTTTTCGACTGCATCCGCTCGCGCAAAGCGACGGTTGCAAATCCGGATGTCATGCGACGTTCACACATCGCCTGTCATGCCGCCGCGATCGCCTGGATTCTGAACCGTAAACTAAAACTCGATCCCGTCACCGAAAGATTTATCGACGACCCAGAAGCCAACCGACTTCGCTCACGCCCGTCGCGTGAATGGTCCATGACATAGGCGGCTGGCGATTCCATCTCCGTCGTCACCACTCCCCTTTGCGGGTCACGTCTTGAGTACGGCTTCGACCTCTTTCACAGTCACTCGAACGTCAGGGGGCCGCTGCCTCGCCGATCAGAAGTACGAGCAGTCAGCAACCGGACAACGCCAGAATCACTGCAACAATCCCAGCCAGTCCGACCATCACCCACGGAAGCGACTTGCCCTGCCAGGCGGACGTCGAGAATTCAATATACTCGCCACACTTCGGACATTGCTCGGCGTCTTCGTAGACGTCAGTGACGCAGTTCGGACAGCGCACGGTCGCGGTGACATCGTCCGAATCATCATCGCAATCCGGATCCGGATACTCGTTGTCGTCAATTTCGTCGGACCAGTTGTCCACAAGACACCCCTCGGAAGATTTGACTTCAAGTATCGAACTGCGCATAAGAAAACCCCGGCCGCCACATGGCTGACCGGGGTTTGAACGATAATCAGTTGAATGCTGAGCGTCAGCCCTGCATCACTTTGTCGAGCGTGGCTCGCAGGACGCTGCCGGATTTCTGTAGAGCCATCTTTTCTTTTGGCCAGAGGACGATTTCGTAGCAGTTGACGACGCCCTGGCTGCCGATGACGGTGGGGACCGAGATGCAGACATCCCGCAGCCCGTACGCTCCGTTCTGCAGGGACGAGACAGGCAAAATGCGACGCTGGTCCAGAGCGATCGAGTGAATCACGTCGGCGATGGAAGCTCCCACAGCAAAACCGGCTCCGCCCTTCTTCTTGATGACTTCCGCTCCGCTGCCGCGAGTTTTCTTCTCGACGTCGGCGATCAATGCCGGAGTCACGCCGGGATACTTATCCAGCGGCAGACCCGCGATCTGAGCGGCCGACCAGATCGGCACCATGCTGTCGCCGTGCTCGCCCAGGATCAGCGTCTGAACCTGAGACGCCGGCACGTCCAACCGCTGAGCCATCATGCTTCGCAGACGCGTGGTGTCGAGAACCGTTCCGAGTCCGATGACCTGATTCGCCGGCAGCCCCAGATCCTTGACGGCCAGATAGGTCAGCACGTCGACGGGATTCGAAACGACAAACACTTTCGCGGTCGGCTTCAAACCATGTTGCTTAACGTCCGTCAGAATGTTTCGAAACAAGGCAACGTTCCGGTTGATCAGGTCGAGCCGGCTTTCGTCCGGCTTACGCCGCAAACCAGCCGTGATGCAGATCACGTCGCTGTCTTTGACGGCATCGGTGCCGCAGCCATAAATCTTCTGGTCGCTGGTAAGTGACGCACCGTGCAGCAGGTCCAAAGCCTGGCCTTCAGCCAGTTCCAGGTTCACATCCACGAGAGCGATCTCGTTGACGATCCCACCAAACTGCAAAGCACTCGCGGCACACGAACCAACAAGCCCTCCACCACCAATTATGCTGACTTTCATCGAAGCCTCCGTAATTTTGTTATTTTTTGAACGCAGAGGTCGCGGAGTAGAAAGACGCGGAGAAAAAGGAGAACTCTCCGCGGCTCTGCGAGTCCTCTGTGCCCTCTGCGTTCTAACTTTTTGAATTAAACGAGTCCTACTTGCCCATTGCAGCCATGACCTGCTCGGTGATCATCTTCACCAGAGCTTCGTTGTCCGCGCCGGCGGCGGCAGGACTTGCTCCGCCTTCGTAGGCCGGCTTCTGCAGGTACCCTGGGTACGACGGAGCAGGCTCGAACGCGCAGTTCTGTGGTTCTTCGCCTTCTTTGTAGCCGTCGCGGAAAGCGCTGTTGCCACAAAGGTCGCAGTCTTCGTTGTGGAAGCGAGGATCGTCGAAGCCGAGCTTCTTCTTGAGGTCCAGTAGTTCCCGCGACTTCTGCTCACTCAGATAATCAACCTGACCCATCTGCTGAGCGAGCAGCAGAATTTTGCAGTAGGCGTCGAGGATTTCCGTCTTCCAGTAAGCCTCTTCGACCGTTTTGCCGAAGCTGATCGTGCCGTGATTTTTCAGGATGATCGTGTTCGAAGACTTCAGGAAAGGAGTCACCGTTTCGGCAAACTGCTGACCGCCTGGAGTCTCGTACGGGGCGACTGGAATCTCGCCCATGAAGACTTCAATTTCCGGCAGAATGCACTGCGGGATGGCTTCGTTGGCGACGGCGAACGCTGTGGCGTGAGGCGGGTGGCAGTGCACGCACGCCTTGACGTCCGGGCGGTTTCGCATAATTTCCAGGTGAAGCAGAATTTCGCTCGTGCGTTTCCGCTTGCCGGCAATCTGGTCACCATTCATGTCGACCGCACAAATATCTTCAGGCTTCATGAAGCCTTTGCAGATCATCGTTGGCGAGCAAAGCACGGCGTCTTCGCCGACTCGAATCGAAATGTTGCCATCGTTCGCGGCGGCGAAGCCTTTGTTGTAAACGCGTCGGCCGATTTCGCAGATGTCTTCTTTCAACGCTCGATCGTTGACGCCGCTGTTCCACTGATTGTTGTTCATCGTTTGGTTCCTTTGTGAGCGGAGAGAGGAGTACAGAGAGACGAGCGAAACCACGCCCTTGGCCCTCGACTCTTGACTCTCAGCCCAAATCAACTTGATCAAGAATCGCGGCCGCATAGCCGTCGATTGCTTTTACGTTCGGGTGAAACGGAGCCGACGCTTCCGCGCCTTCACTGACTCCGACGAGCGATCCTTCGCCGGCTCCCAGTTCGTCAAAGATGACAAACGGTTCGCCCCGTCCTGATTGTTTTCCTGCAAGACCCTGCCGGTCGAGCGGCACGACGACTTTCCAGGTCGCTCCGCGCAGAGACGGATGGCACCGACTAAGCGTCACCCTTCCAATGATCTCTGCGATTCGCATTTGGTCACCTTCGGCGAGTCGAGGGGCAAGGGACGAGAGTCGAGGGCAGGAGTTGTGCTGCTCTCGACTCCGGTCTCTCAGCTCTCGATCCGCCTCAAAATGTTTCGTAGTTCGAAGAAACTTCGTCCCGTTGGGTCGACGACAAAGACGTTGCCATCCAGTCCAGACTTCACTCGAACAACCGCTGCCGCATCCGCGACGACCGCCGCTCTCACTTTTTCATTTCGATTCGCCAGACACGCCGCGACTTCCGGTTCGGAAGTCAGCACCACGATCACTCGCGAGCTTTCGCGTCTGAATTCACCGATAACTTTCTTCGCCGCTTCGTCAGCACTGCCGACGCCCTTTCGTTTCCAGCCGCCGTTCGCCGGTCGAGCTGCGTCTTCCAGGACGCGATCGATCGTCTGATCGGACGAGTGAGTAATCACCAGCCGGTCGGACTCTTTCGCGTGAGGAGCCGTTCCCGACGCCACGCTGCGAATCAATTCGACTTTGTTATGTCTCAGCCAGTCTCTGGCAGAAGGAGTCACCACCGCCTTCGAAGTGACCGAAATCTGCGTTCGCCCTGCCGATTTCTCGGCAAGCAGGTCCGCCGTGACGATTGAGTCTGTCAGTTGAGCCGATCGTCCGTTATTCGTTTCGGGACTCACCGGCGCAGTTGCAGAATTCGGCATGAGTCGCCTCATGACCTCCTGCACAATCTGCTCGATAAGTACCTGTTGAGTCATATGAGTTGATCGTCAATAGTTGATGGTTGATTGGGGAAACGGCCAGTCGAACGTGTCTTTCAACTATCCGCTATCAACTTTTGTCAGTCCGCAATTCCAAGCACAGCCCACCGAATGGGTGACGCCTTGGTTCCTACGATCTCCGTTATGTATTTCCCGTCGCTCGTAATCATCACTTTGTCGCCACGTCCGCTTCCGAGTTCATCAATCACGATGACTGGATCGCCATCATCCTGACCGCTCGCACCCAAAGGCTGCGCGATCGACAACCGCCACCCATCCATTGATGAGTGCTTCACGGTCGCTGTGGCTCGGCCAATGATTTCAGCTAGTTGCATGGGAGTTTCCGTAGGGCCGGTTTCTACCGGCCTTTTATTTGTGTCGGCCGGTAGGAACCGGCCCTACGAATCAAATGATCCGAAGATCATCCACCAGCGTGCAGCGTCGCTGCCGGGTGAACGTCAACGGGTTGGTGACTCCTTCGCCGGTTGGAGTGGCGATCGAGAAGCTGAGGTAGCCTTCTCCGCCGAGTCCAAGTCCCGCTCCACATGGGCCGTTTTTGATGAAGAGTGTTGTCTCCATCAGGCGGCCCATTTTTGTCATGTTCTTGACGTTGGTTGTGTGAATGATTCCCGTGTGACGGAAGCCGTGTTCGAATTCGAGGGCCATCTCAATCGCGTGATCGGCGTTGCGGGCTCGGACGAACGGGACGAACGGCATCATCTGTTCTTCGGGGACGAACGGGTTCGATGTGTCCGTCTCGCCGTAGAGGATTTGCGTGCCGGCAGGAACCGTCAGGCCGATCGCCGCGGCGAGGACCGATGGGTCTTTGCCAACCAGGTCGCGGTTCAGCATCCAGTGTCCGTCCGGTTCGGTCGGTGGCGAGAAGGCTGCTTTTGACAATGCGTCGATCTGCGAAGCGTTCAGCCGGTAACCGCCGCTGCGGCCGACGGAATCCATCAACTGGTCGAAGATCGACTCAACAGCGAAGACTTCTTTTTCGCCGATGCACAGCAGGTTGTTGTCGTAAGCGGCTCCGGTGACGATTGATCGAGCGGCGTTGTCGATGTCGGCTGTTTCGTCGACGACGACTGGCGGGTTACCCGGTCCAGCGACGATCGCTCGCTTGTTGCTGGCCAGTGCGGCTCGTGCAACGGCTGGTCCACCGGTGACGCACAGCAGTTTGACCCCGCGGTGTTTGAAGATTTCGTCGGCCGATTCGATCGTGGGGTTGCCGATGATCGTGACCAGGTTGTTGATGCCGATGGCTTCGTAGATGGCCCTGTTGAAACGTCGCACGCCTTCGCAGGCGATACCCGCACCGCTCGGGTGAGGGTTCACGACGATCGTGTTGCCGGCGGAGACCATGTTCACGAAGTTGGCAGCCAGAGTCGGCAGCGAGTGCGTGACCGGAGTGATCGCCCCGATGACTCCGAATGGAGCGTACTCGGTGACGGTCAGGCCGTGGTCGCCGGTGACGGCGTCGCACTTCAGGTACTCGATGCCGGGCACTCTGCTGATGATCTGCAGCTTTTCGATCTTGTGATCGAGTCGCCCGATCTTCGTTTCGGCCAGTTCGGCTGTCCCGAGTTCTTCGGCCTGATCGAAGCAGATGTCTTTGACGATTTGAATCGCTTTGCCGCGATCTTCCATCGAAGCTGACTTCAGCTTCTCGAAGGCATCGTTGGCGGCGGTGACGGCGTCATCGACGTTGTTGAAAACGCCCCAGTCACCACCGTTTGAGTGTCCATTATTCGACGCGACTCCATTCGACTTCGCGAGCTGGGCGAGTACTTCCTGTACTACGGTGCGAACTGTCTGTTCGGTCGAAACGGCTGTCATTGGTCACTCGCCTTTATAGGTAGGGTGCGTCTTGACGCACCGTTGATCGCATTCTGTTTTCTACTCGTTCCTACGCTCTGCGTGGGAACGTCTGCCTGGACGCTCTGCGTCCCTTGTTCTGTGGACGCGGAGCGTCCGACCGTGTGTTCTTGCAGGACGCAGAGCGTCTGACGGTGTATTCCCACGCGGAGCGTAGGAACAAGTTTTCTGAACTTCAGTCAGACCCTTTGAAGATCGTGTTTCCGTGAGCTTCGACGCTGTCCACAATGCCGATGATGGCGGCGTCGATGGGCAGCAGTTTTGTGTCTTCCGTGAAGCGGGCACTTGATCCCTGCACGATGAGAACTGTCTCGCCTTCTCCCGCGCCGACAGTGTCGACGCAGATGAATGTTCGACCGGTTCCCTTCAGGCTCTTTTTGTTCTTTTCGTCAACTCGCAGAGGTTCGACGATGAGCAGTTTCTGCCCGACCATCTGCTCAACCTTCTGCGTCGAAACGACGCTGCCTGTTACTTTTGCGAGGAACATGGGTAAGTCGATTGTGAATAGTGGATAGTTGATAGTGAGGAGTAATCGTTGACGGCTTTGCGTTGGGCGGTCCGGAAACCGCTATCAACTATTCCCTATTAACCATCAACAGCCTCCACCGTCTGTCTCGCCACAACGATCTCTTCGTTCGTCGGGACGACCCAGATTTGCGTCCGTGAATCGTCGGCCGAGATGCACACTTCGGCGTCTCGTTCGACAGCTCCGTTCTTTTCTTCATCGAGACTGATGCCCGCCCAATCAAGGCCGGCACAGACTTCTCGACGAATCCGCTGACTGTTCTCACCGATTCCGCCCGTGAAGACGATCGCGTCTGCTCCGCCAAGAACGACCAGGTAAGAACCCAGGTACTGGCGAATGGACGCGACAAAAACCTTCAGAGCAAAGTCGGCTCGTTCATGTCCCTGTTCGGCGGCTTCTTCGAGGTCCCGCACGTCGCTGCTGAGTCCGCTTAAGCCGAGAAGCCCACCGTTGGTCGACATCTCGTCAAGCAGTTCCTGCATCGACTTTCCGCTTAACCGCATCAGCAGCGGCAGAGCGTACGGGTCAAAGTCACCGACTCGATTATTGTGAAGCAGTCCCGTCTGAGGACTCATGCCCAGGCTGTTGGCCTGAGACTTGTTTCCTCGCTGAGCACACAGCGAATTGCTGCCGCCCAGATGGCACGAGACCACTTTCAAATCATCGTTGCCAAGAATCTCGCCGATGCGCCCACCGATGAATCGGTGACTCGCTCCGTGAAATCCCCAACGTTTCGTTTCGTACTTGTCCTGCCATTCGAACGGCACCGCGTAGGCACGATTCTCGGGCGGGATAGTTTCGTGAAAGCCTGTCTCCAGAGCCGCGACTAAAGGAATGCTCGGAAACGCCTGCCGAAGCTGACGCATGGCCTTTGCATAAGGCGGGTTGTGAGCCGGAGCCACGTCCGCCAGTTCCTCCATCCGCGTGAGCAACGCGTCGTCCACGACACGCACTCCACTGAGCTTTCCGGCGAACACGGCTTTGAAACCGATCCCCTTCAACTCAGAGGCATCCTTCAAACATCCGTGCTCCGGATCCGACAACTGTTCCAAACAGAGCGTTACCGCCGCTGCATGATCGGGAATGTTCGTGACACGTTCGTCGCTGTAATCACCGATCTCCACCGAACAGTTGCTGTCTTCAAGCCCGATCCTGTCGATGCCTCCGCGAGCAAGCTGCTCCTCGGTCGACATATCAAAGAGTCGGTACTTGAAACTGGTTGAACCCAGATTTGCGACAAGAACTTTCATGAGCACCTCCGTGCTGGCTCTGAAATGACTACTTAAACAAACGCTGCCAGCGTGCTGGCATCCGGACGTGCGATGACGTGAGCCGAAACCAGTTCGCCTGCCTGTGAGGCAGCAGCAGCTCCGGCATCAACGGCAGCTCGCACTGAGCCGACATCACCGGAAACGATCGTTGTTACGTAAGCTCCGCCGATCTGAATCTGCTTAACGAGAACGACGTTAGCAGCCTTCAACATGGCGTCAGCAGCTTCGATCTGGGCTACCAGACCTTTGGTCTCGATGAGACCGATTGCTTCACCCTTCATGGGTCGAGTCCTGACTAGATTTTGATAATTGAATGTAAGTTGTTGATAGCGAGCGTCGTCGCTGGTCGATTCAGTTGTTGCGTCAACCATGATCGGCTCACGACCAGACTATTTCGCAGTCTTCATGGCTGGCAGAACGGCAGCCAGCTCTTCGTGCGGACGAGGAATGACCTGCACGCTGACGACTTCGCCAATCTTGCTGGCAGCACTTGCACCGGCATCGACAGCCGCTTTGACAGCGGCAACGTCACCGACGACGAACGACGTCACCAGACCGCTACCCACTTTGTCCCAGCCGACGATTTGAACGTTGGCTGATTTGAGCATCGCATCAACTGCCTCGATCATGCAGACAAGACCTTTGGTCTCGATCATGCCGAGGGCTTCCATAGCCTTAGCCATTTGGAATCTCCAGAAAAAAAGTTGGTGGTTGATAGTTGAAAACAGTTTGAGCCAGAGTCCGACTGACGACTTCGTTAAGCCGTCAGTCGCAGCCTCGCTCTTCGCAATCGATTAACTTCCGCACGTCTTGCTTTTGCCGTCGCAGCCACAGCCGCAGTCTTTCTTGATCAGCTCGACCTTCGTCGCCTTGTCGAGCCGCGTCGCGTTTCCTTCGTCCGTGTCGAGGTGCACTTCCAGTTTGATGTCGTCGCCCGCTCGCACTTTCAGGTCTTCCAGAACCGTCGTGCAGCCTTCGGATTCGATTCGCAGGTCCATCACGTCGCCGTCATTGACGCCGTAGTATTCGAGGTCTGCCGGTCCCATGTGGACATGACGCATGGCTCGAATGACGCCGGACTGAAGCTCAAGAACGCCGGCCGGTCCGATCAGCGTGCAGCCGACTGTGTCGTGATGATCGCCGCTGATCCGCACCGGCAGATCGATGCCCAGCGAGATGCCGTCTGTGAACGCCAGCTCAACTTGAGTCGGACGAACCGGTCCCAGAATTCGAACTTCCGGCAGCATGCGACGCCTGGGTCCGACGACAGCAACGGTCTGCTTCGAAGCGAAGTAGCCGTCCTGGTAAAGCCATTTGTGAACTTCGAGTTCCGCACCTTTGCCGAACAGAACTTCAACGTGCTCCTGCGAAAGGTGCACGTGTCGAGCGCTGATATTCACAACCAGCGGATTCGGTTTGACGTTCGCTGCCGGGCCGAGCTGCTTCTGCAACACGGAGCGCACAACGCGTTCGATATCTGTCTGAGACAGTGAAGATGACAATGCGGTCATGGATGATTCCGTTAAACGGCGGCTTCCGCGGGCTCGCCAAGGCAAATGACCTCGACGCCCGCGGCTTCAAGTCGTTGTCGCCACTCATCCGTGAGTCCATCGTCCGTAATCAGTCGATCCATCGAGTCGAGCGGAGCCAGGTGCGCGAGTGCCGAACGGCCAAACTTGCCGCTGTCCGTCACGACCCAAACCTCGTCTGCCGACTCCATCATCGCCCGCTCGGTCTCCACGAGCAGCGAATTACTATTGAACAACCCCGCTTCGGTGATCCCGCCGACGCTCATGATGAGTCGCCGAGCGTGAACCGCCTTGAGTGCCGCCTGGGCGATCGGCCCCAGAGCAACTCCCGTGTTTGGATACACGTACCCGCCAATCGAAATCAGCTCGATCCCCGGCTGATTGAACAGCAGGTTGATGATCGGAACCGAATTCGTCACCACCGTCAGCGACCGCCCGATCAACTGCCGAGCCACTTCCAGCGTCGTCGTCCCGCCATCCAGCAGCACGACGTCACCCGACTCGACCATCGCTGCGACCGCCTGAGCGATCTCCTTCTTCTCCTTCAGAGCGGCGACCGTTCGATCCTCGAACGAGGTCATCGATTCCCCGATGTAAGCCGCTCCGCCTCTTGTCTTATGTACTTTGCTGATTCCGTCGAGATATTCCACATCCCGTCTCGCCGTCGACTCGCTGATCCCAAAATGGTCAACAAGCTGCTGAAGAGACACAAATCCCTGCTGTTCGATGTGTTTCAGAATCTGTG